>USDI01000074.1 GCA_900553305.1 uncultured Lachnospiraceae bacterium | reverse complement strand
TCTGGAAGATCCGGATGGAATCAGTAAAAGGAAGAAAAATGAATTTGTAACGGATCTTTTGAAGATAGGGTATGATATTAATTACCGTAAATATTTACAGAAATATAATAGTAATTTGGATGAGTTTGGGATCCTTATTGATCGGGATGCACAAAGTCATTCTGAAATTAATATGGAAGAATGCATTAGGCATTGCAAAGAACATAATTATTCCTGTTATATTGCCAATCCCTGTTTTGAATTCTGGCTTCTGCTTCATTTGTCAGATGTTGAGAGTGAGTATGCAGATAAACTTACCGATATCCATGAAAACAAAAAAGTATCGGATAGTCATACCTTTGTAAGTAAAGAACTTTCTATAAAAGCCCATCATGGAAAAAGTGGTATTAATTTTAGTGAAAATTATCTGCCCTTTATTGATATTGCAATAGCCAGAGCCAGGAGATTTGCGTCAGATGAATATGAGCTAGTGGAGCATATTGGCTGCAATATCTGGAAACTGATTGAAGCAATGAAAAGTTATAAGGTTAAATAGTGATTAAGCGGTACAGTCAGCCATTTGGTGAAAAACTTAACGACCATACCGGTAGCAACGCCCAGCGCGGAAAAGAAAAGGCTGATAATAAATAATGTATATCGTTTGATCAGTTATGATTTTGTCATAAGAATTCCTTTGTTAAATAAATATTGTGCGAACATTTTTACTATGCGGCGAAACAGGGGAATTGTCAAGTCTGGTCAAAGAAGATAAGTATTTAGAAGAATGACAAATTGTTTAGTGAAAATAGACGTATAGTAAAGCACAAATGAAAAATGAGAGAGTATTATAAAGGAGTCATTTTACCATGTCTGATAACACGAAGAATAATTCTAATGTCAATTCAAACAGTAAATTAGATCATGCACCGAATTATACCTCGAATCATACATCCGATCATTCATCCAGCCATAATCAACGGAATTTATTGCTGTTAGCGGTAATTGTGCTTTTACTGCTGTTCCGTGTGTTCGGGAACTTTTCGGAGGAAGAAAGCAGTATCACATCGGATGAGACCTATGTGCAGGAGACCTATACCGAAGATACCGGGACGGCAGAAGTATCAGAAGAAACGGCGAAAGAATCCCCCAAAGAACCAGCGGGTGAAGCGGACGGAGAGCCAGATAAAGAACGCACTGAAGAGGAAAAATCGGAGCAGGATGATACGGCGGATCTGGTGGAAGCCTACAATGAGTACATGCAGCAATTGCAGGGTACGCAGAGTACACAGGGCATACAGGATACACGGGGCACACAGGATACACAGGGCACGCAGAGTACACAGGATACAACAACCGTACGGTTCCGAAACACCAGACTCCGGCAGGAACATTATGAAAAGCATGGTATCGAAATGGGGTTTCCCTCTCCGGAGGCTTATGAACAGGCGGCAGCAGCGGTGGTACAGAATAAGGATGCGCTTCATAAGTTAGAGGAAGAGGACGGCGACGATGTTTATTATCTTGAGAGTACGAATGAATTTGTGATTGTATCAACGGATGGTTACATCCGGACCTACTTTTATCCATCCAACGGAAAAGATTATTTTGACAGGCAGTAGTGCAGCAGGCATTACTGCCTGCCATTTCATTTACAACAGCTCCGCATCATAGTGTGCACGTTCACCGCCGATAAATTTGGGGCGGACTCTGGCAGCAGTGATATGGGCCTCACCGATTTCGTGATTGGTAAGGCGGACCGGAACGGCAACCTTTTTAAGGTGCATGCCGATGAAGGTATCGCCGATATCAATTCCGGCATCGGCCTTGATTTCTTCCAAGGCGACCGGATGCTCAAAGGTCTGGTAAGCAGTGGTTGCAAAGGAACCGCCGGCTTTGGGCTGGGGAACGATATTGACGAATTCCGCATCAGGAACGGCTGCCTGTTCAATGATGATGGCACGGTTCAGGTGCTCGCAGCACTGGGCGGCAAGATAAATGCCGCGTGCCTTTGTCGTTTCATAAATTCCGGAAAAAACAGCCCTGGCTGCATCGAGGTTCGAATTACTTCCGATCTTATCTCCGCATACCTCGGAGGAAGAACAGCCGACCACAAGAATCTGACCTTCGTGGAGCTTTGCCTTTTCACATAATTCGGCGGTAACATCTGCCGCCTGTTTCTTAATTTCTTCGTACAAACGGATCACTCTTTTCCTTTACAAATGATTGAATCAAGAATACAATTGAATTGGTAGTGCTGAAATAACCAGAAAAGGAGTATCTGATAAGACCAGATGAACTATACTATTACAAAGGACAGTGGAGTGCCCGCCTATATTCAATTATATAACTATCTGGTGCAGGATATTGTAGCAGGGATTTATCCGCTGGATTCCAGACTTCCGTCCAAGCGGATCATTGCGGAGGAAACCGGAGTCAGCCTCATTACCGTCGAACACACCATGAATCTGCTAAGTGACGAAGGGTATATTGAAACGAGACAGCGGAGCGGTTATTTTGTGATTTACCGGGAAGCGGATTTTCAGGTAATTCCGGAGATCCGTCATGAGGAGCTGCCGGTGACGCATCCGCAGGCCCATCAGACAGGAGAATTTCCGTTCAGTGTACTTGCCCGGACGATGCGCAAGGTTCTGCTTGATTATGAGGAGCAGATTCTGGTGAAGTCACCAAATCATGGCTGTGAAGAACTGCGTACAGAGATTTGTTCCTATCTTGGAAGAAGCAGAGGAATTCAGATTCATCCACGGCAGGTTATTATCGGTTCCGGTGCGGAATATCTGTATGGACTGGTTGCACAGTTTTTCGGCGCGGGATGCATCTTTGGAATCGAGAATCCTTCTTATGAAAAAATCCGCAAGGTTTATGAATCCATGGGTATTGTGTGTGATCCGCTGACGCTTTCTGCGGAAGGAATTCTGTCTTCCGAACTCACAAGGACGAAAGCATCCGTACTGCATGTGACACCGTTTAACAGTTATCCGAGCGGGATTACCATTGGAATTTCGCAGAAGCGGGAGTATCTTTACTGGGCGAAACAGCGCAATGCCGTAATTGTGGAGGATAACTATGATTCGGAGCTGACGGTTTCGAGTAAACCCGAAAGCCCGTTATTTTCGATTGCAGACGGCGTCAATGTGATTTATATGAACACGTTTTCCAAGACCATTGCGCCCTCGGTGCGTATTGGCTATATGATTCTGCCGGAGACTCTGGTGGATGCATTTGAGCATAAACTGGGCTTTTATTCCTGCCCGGTGCCGCTGTTTGAGCAGTATGTGCTGTCCGAGCTTTTGCGGAGCGGAGACTATGAACGCCATATTAACCGCGTCCGCCGCAAGCGCAGGCGGGAGCTGGGGAGCAATTAAAGTAGTGATACAGGCAGGAGAGCAGAGCGTGAGCAAACCAATTACGACATTATGTTACATCGAGCAGGATGGGAAGTATCTCATGCTGCATCGCACGAAGAAAAAGCAGGATATCAACGGCGGAAAATGGATCGGAGTCGGTGGACATTTAGAAGAAGGAGAATCACCGGAGGACTGTCTGGTGCGGGAAGTCTGGGAAGAAACCGGGCTTACGCTCACTTCTTATACGTTCCGGGGACTCATCACGTTTATAAGCGACCAGCAGGAAACGGAATTGATGTGTCTGTTTACCGCAGATGGTTTTGAAGGGGAACCGGGAAGCTGTAACGAAGGAGAGCTTGCATGGATTCCGAAAACAGAGGTTCCCTCTCTTCCGACCTGGGAAGGAGATGCCGTTTTTCTTGAAATACTGCTTCGTGATGATCCGCGCTTTTTCACGTTGCGGCTTGCCTACGAAGGTGATAAGCTGATAGATAAGAAGCTGCAGTTTTATTCGGCAGGCACAGGCACGGAGGAAACAGTGTGAGCATCATGGAAATCACGGATCTTCAGATCCCTGAATTGGAAGTCTATATCGATAAGAAGGAAGTACAGCTTCTTCACTACTATGAGCCGGAGCCCGGTATTTTTATTGCAGAAAGTCCGAATGTGATTCTGCGGGCATTGGAAGCCGGATACGAGCCGCTTTCCCTTCTTATGGAAAAGAAGCCGCTTGATGAAAAAGAGAAAGCAATTCTTGAGAAGTGTGGAGAAATCCCGGTTTACACGGCTTCTTTGGAGATCCTTACGAGAATCACGGGGTATCAGCTTGCACGCGGAATGCTGTGTGCGATGCGGCGCAAAGCATTACCTTCCTTAAAAGAAATCTGTGAGGGAAAGCGCCGGATTGCAATTCTGGAAAATGTGGTGAATCCCACGAATGTAGGAGCCATTTTCCGGTCGGCAGCAGCACTTTCCATGGATGCGGTGCTTTTGACGAAGGGCAGCAGTGATCCATTATACCGGAGGGCAGTACGCGTCAGCATGGGATGCGTTTTTCAGATTCCATGGACGATCATGGATGCCGGGGACTGGCCGGAACGGACCATGCAGGAGCTGCGGAGCATGGGATACCGCACAGCGGCGATGGCGCTTAAGGAGGACAGCGTATCTCTTAAGGATGAGAGGCTGAAGAAGGAAGAAAAGCTTGCGATTGTTCTTGGAACCGAGGGCGATGGTCTTGCAGGAAGAACGATTGCAGACTGCGATTATACAGTCATGATTCCGATGACGCACGGAGTGGATTCCTTGAATGTAGCGGCAGCGAGCGCCGTGGCATTCTGGGAGCTGGATCCGCTTTTTTAGGAGTAATCGTAGCTGTGAGGGTACGGGACAGTTACAGGTAATTAAATGATACAGAGGGAGAGATACAATGGTAGTCTATGAAGGGTTCGAAAATCTAATGCAGCACATTGTAGAGGTTGCAATTTTGTTCTTTGAATTTGTCGGAGTGATTGTCATTATCATTTCGGGCTTAAAGGGATTTTATTATTATATCCGCCGTAGGCCCGATATGAAGCTGACACTTGCACAGGGACTTGCTGTAGGACTGGAATTCAAGCTTTGCAGCGAGATCCTGAAAACCGTTATCGTAAGAGATTTCAAGGAAATTGCAACAGTTGCCGGAATTATTGCGCTCCGTGCGGCTTTGACCTTCCTGATTCACTGGGAAATCAAGCAGGAGAATCACAACCATAGCCAGTCCGGGTAGCAGATCCGGGTTCTGGTAGTTACATTTTTTTAAAAAAAGCAGCAGCAATCACGCCGGGACCGGTATGGGTGCCAATGACACTGCCAACCGTGGTGTAGTTCAGGGTATCCGTACCGTTTTCCCACAGGTCGCTGCTGTCGTTGATGTATTTTTTCAGAAGAACATCGGTTAATCCGGTATAGCCTAAGAGAATTGGCATGGTGAAGTCAATACCGCCGACCTTCTGGATTTCCTGAATCAGCAGATTGTTGCCCTGTTTGGAGCCTCTGGCTTTCCCTAAAATATGAATTTCCCCATCCTCAATATTCACCACAGGCTTGATATTTAAGAGTCCGCCGGCAAAAGCAGCGGTTGAGGAGAGTCTACCGCCCTTTTTCAGATACTCTAAGGTATCGAGCATGGCAATGAGACACACGTCTTTCTTTTTTTCTTCCAGGATCGAAGCGATTTCTTCAGCAGATTTTCCCATATCTACCAGACGAAGAGCATATTCGGCAAGAATTCCGCTTCCGATTGCGGCAGAGCTTCCGTCAACGACATGGACATTCGGATACTCAGCGGCAGCAATCAGTGCGCTCTGGCAGGTTCCGGATAATTTGGAGGAGATAGTGAGAACGACCGCACTGTCATCCGGACCTAAAACCTCATCAAACACCTTCATAAATGCAGATGGAGAAGCCTGGCTGGTGGTTGGAAGAATATCACTTTCTACCAGCTTTTCATAAAACTGGTGATGGGTAATGGTTACGCCATCCACGTATTCTTCCTCTCCGAAGCAGATGGTTAAGGGGACAATGGCAACCTGATCCTTTATGGCTTCATTCAGGTCTGCTGTTGAATCGACAATAATTTTAACACTCATGTCAGGGTTCCTTTCGTTAATAGTCATTGATGTTATTTTAAAAAGAAATGCAGCATTTTTTCATACAGGTGACTGGTATAGGGCTGATAACGCATCGGCAGATCCAGCCAGGTTTTCTTATCGACAATACTCTTATGGTGGGAAAAGGCGTCAAAGCCGGTCTTCCCGTGATAGCTTCCCATGCCGCTTTCGCCGACGCCGCCAAACCCCATTTCTGTTGTGGCAAGATGAATAACCGTGTCATTCATGCAGCCGCCCCCATAGGATAACTCCTCGTTGACCAGCTTCCGGTGTGCCTTATCGTTACTGAACAGGTAAAGGGCAAGCGGTTTGGGACGGTTCTTTAAGGTCAAAACCAGTTCATCGAAATCATCAAAGGTAAGGACAGGAAGGATTGGACCGAAGATTTCCTCCTGCATGACCGGATCCTCAAAGGTGACATTGTTCAGGATGGTCGGGGCAATCTGCAGGGTTTCCTCATTGGTTTCACCGCCTACAACGACCTTGGCAGGATCCATGAGACCGCAGATCCGTTTAAAATGCTTTTCGTTGATGATCTTACCATAATCCTTATTTTCAAGCGGAACGATTCCGAACTGTGTGGTAATCTGTGCTTTGAGTTCTGCAATCAGCTCATCCCTGATGCTGCGTTCACAGAGCAGAAAATCAGGAGCCACGCAGGTCTGCCCGCAGTTCAAATATTTGCCGAAAACAATCCGGCGTGCAGCCAGCTTTAAGTTTGCGGTACGATCGACGATACAGGGGCTTTTGCCGCCAAGTTCCAGAACGACCGGAGTCAGATAATCCGCAGCGTGACGCAGTACCTCCTTCCCCACCGACGGGGAGCCGGTAAAAAAGATAAAGTCGAATTTCCTCGTCAGCAGATCCGCATTTTCCTTACGTCCGCCTTCAATAACCGCAACGTATTCCTGAGGGAAGCATTCCGTAAGTATGGCTTTCAGGATGCCGGAGGTCGCCGGAGAATAGGCGCTTGGTTTTAAAATGACCGTGTTCCCGGCTGCAATTGCATCTGCCAGCGGATCAATGGAGAGCAGGAACGGATAATTCCAGGGGCTCATAATGAGGGTGTTTCCGTGAGGTACCGGCTGGATATAGCTGTGGGAGGCAAACTGTGCCAACGGAGTGGCAACCGTCCTTTTTCTGGAAAACTGCCTGGTATGGCGGATCATATAGCTGATCTCGGACTGCGCAAGCCCGACCTCACACATGAATCCCTCAAAGCCGCTTTTACCAAGATCTGTGAAAAGCGCCTTCTGAATATCATTTTCATATTTTTTAACGGCAGCATAGAGCTTTTTTAACTGTTGGATCCGGAAATCAACCGGAATCGTTGCACCGCTCTGGTAAAACCTGCGCTGCTTTTCCAAGAGCTCATCAATTTGTATACTTTCCATGGTTTTGCTCCTTTCAGAACACTATCCGTTATATAAATCATGTCATATGTCCTTACGAATGCAGGCATTCGCTGTACGGATCTCTATGATTTGCATGGCTTTGAATAGTCAAAAATCAACAATTAAACCTGCGCACGCTCGCGGGTAAGCATGAGGCGGTAAAAGGCTTCCAGTTCCCTGCGTGTCATCAGCTTAGGCACAGGGTAAAGCGGATTTGCTTCTTTGGCTGCATGGACGGACATGGTTTCAATATCACTTTCCTGAATGCCGGAAAGAAAATCCGGAATGCCCATATTTTTATTTAAGGTACGGATGGACGCAATAAATTTTCCGGCACCGGCTTTAATGGAATCCTGTTCGGTGCAGACACCGGCAGCACATCCGAGAATATGGAGCTTTTTGTGAATGCAGGAGCCATAGCTTTCCAGAACCTCCGGAAGAAGAACCGCATTGGCAAGTCCGTGAGGAATGTTGTATTGTCCGCCCAGGGAATGGGCAACTGCGTGCACATAGCCGACATACGATCTGGAAAAGGCAAATCCGGCGAGGTAGGCAGCGTTCAGCATCTGCTCGCGGGCTGCATGGTTATGACCATCGTGATAGGCCGTTTCGATGTTCTGATAGATTGTTTTTACTGCTAAAAGAGCCTTTTCACGGGTTTCTTTCGTTGTAGATCTTCCAATGTATGCCTCAACGGCGTGCGTCAGTGCATCCATGCCGGTTGTGGCAGTTAAGTGTGGAGGCAGGGAATATGTTAATTCCGCATCCAGAATGGCGTAGCGTGGAATCAGTACAAAGTCATTGAGGACGTATTTATGTTTCTTTTCAGAATCTGTAATGACCGCAGCCAGTGTGTTTTCACTTCCGGTTCCGGCAGTTGTCGGAACGGCAATGAGAAGCGGAATCCGGTGCAGGACATGAAGTGTTCCTTTTAACTGTCCGAGCGTTTTCTTAGGGCAGGCAATTCTTGCGCCCAGTGCCTTGGCACAGTCCATGGCAGAACCGCCGCCGATGGCAAGGAGAGCCTTACAGTGTTCCTTCTGATATAAGGCGAGTGCTTCTTCGACATTCCTGACCGTAGGATTTGCGGACGTCTGATCGTAAACAGAATAGGAAATCTTCTCCTTGGCAAGAACGGAGGTTATCTTGGTTATGAGACCGCAGGCAACAATTCCGGGATCTGTAACGATCAGTATTTTTTTGATTTTTTGCTGTTTCAGGGTATCCGGCAGTTCTTCACAACGGTGCAGAATCTCCGGTTCCCGGTAGGGGAGAAAGGGAAGGGCGGCATGAAAGACCCCCTGGTATGCCCGACAGCAGATATGCTGTATTAAGTTCATGTATTTATCCTTCTTCTTATTCTTACTATTTCGAAACTGTTCCGTATTTTCACACTTACGATGCAAAACAGCTGTTTCCCGTTTGGATGATGTGTCTATGAGGTTATCAGGATAAGCCGTCCCGTGCAATTCTTTGCAGATTCGCAGTGATCGTGTCGAGTGCTTCATAAAAGACAGCCCTTTTTTCATCTGTCAGACCCTCACTTGCCTGCTTCACGGCCAGTTCAGCCCGTTTGGTAATCTGGGCAGCAAGGAGCGTTCCCTGCTCCGTGAGCTTTAATGTGCCGCGATACAGCTTGACATGGCTTCCTTCTTTAATAATCAGCCCCTTTGACTCCATAATGGACATCATCCGGGAAACATCTGCCTTGTCCTTGCCACAGCATTCTGCAAGCCGGGGGGCAGTGATACCGTCCGGATAGCGGTACATGGTCGTAAGGTAGATGGCATGAGTACTTTTTAATTCATAGGGCTTCAGCTCTTCGGCTGCAATCTTGTGCCAGTATCGTGAGATCTCCGAGATTGCCAGCGAAAACTTTTCAAAACGGTCAACCATAAAATGCTCCTGCTTTCTGTAGTTAATGAGTGAAAGGTGAACAGTTACAGGATTGTAACGGATTCTGTATTATTCGTTATAAATCATACCCGGGAAGTTGAATACTCAACATCTCTGAGCTTGTTATATCATACAGGATAGATGTTGAACTGTCAACATCTATTTTCGGATCGTAGTAACGTCCTGTACCACAACCGGGCTATGGTTTACACAGCAGTCTATGAGTCTTACCTGACCTTGACATGAATCCGAAATCGGATTATAATAAATGCATGAATCCGAAACCGGATTATTAAAATGAATGCATAGAAAGAGGGTTTTACATGATTGTATTAAGAAAAGAAATGAAGGAGTTAA
>USDI01000073.1 GCA_900553305.1 uncultured Lachnospiraceae bacterium | reverse complement strand
TTAACTGCACCAGCTTCTGAATGCGGTAGAAGGCGGAGTGACCGCAAAGGGGGCACAGCTCCTGAAACTTGAAAGTACCGAAGATGTGATGGTTCGGATCAATGTGACGAAATACGACCTTTCCAAGATTAAGGAAGGACAGAAAGCCATTGTAACGATCGGCAGCAGGGAATATGAAGGAGAAGTATCCAAGATCAACAAGATGGCAGAACAGAATAACAGTGGTGCAGCCGTTGTAGGTACGGAAATTACGATTTTAAATCCCGACAGTGATGTGATTCTTGGGGTGGAAGCGAAGGTTGTCATCAATACCGAGAAGGCAGAAGGAGCCGTTCTGGTGCCGATTACGGCAGTGAACGTGGATATGGACGGTGAATTTGTTTATGTGATTGAAAACAACATTCTGGTAAAGAAGCCGGTTACGACCGGAATTTCTACCGATACCATGACACAGATCGTAGAAGGATTGAACGGAGACGAGCAGATTGTTACAAGCGTTACGGCAGATCTTTATGAAGGCATGACTGTTGCAGCAATGCCACAGTAAACAGGAGCGGATGATATGGCACAGATTTGGGAATATATTAAGATTGCTCTGATGAACATCAAGAGCAATAAAGGAAGGTCCATACTCACGATGCTCGGTATTATCATTGGTATTGCTTCCGTGATTATGGTCATTGCAATCGGAAACGGTGTCCGCGGGTCGCCTCACAAGAAAGGAAACTACAGTAACCTTTGACAAGTCGGATTTTGATGCAATTGAAGAAAATATTGCACATGTAAAGGGGGTTACCCCACAGTTGTCTGTATGGGGAACTGCGGAAGGGCCGAAGGGAAATTTTGATATCAGTATGACGGGTGGTTATACCGGTCTGCAGTATACATCCTCGGAACCGATTGTGCGGGGAAGGTATTTTTCACAGGATGACTGTGATGCAGGAAGCAATGTCTGTGTCATCACAGAAAGCAGCGCTGTGGCACTGTTTGGAACAACGGATGTGATCGGACTTACCTTTGAGGCGACTTTTTGGGGAGTGTCTCAGGAGATGCGTGTGGTTGGAGTAAGAAAAGATACTGCTTCATCGCTGATTTCAATGACTGGCGGGGGAATGGAGACCATTACGGCAGAGTGTCCTTTAAGCTTTATGGGAAACAAATTATATTATTATATTGATGATTTCTCTGAGTTTTATGTGATTGCGGATAATAGCACTTATTGTACCCAGGTAGCGCAGGATACTTTGAATCTGCTCGAAGCGCGTCATGGTGTCCGTGGTGAGAACCAGATCATGATGCAGAGCTTTACGGATGTGTCCTCGCAGTTTGACTCGATCCTCAGTATCATTACAGTTTTTGTATCCTTTGTGGCAGCAATTTCATTACTGGTTGGAGGAATCGGCGTCATGAACATCATGCTGGTATCCGTAACCGAACGTACCAGAGAAATCGGGATCCGTAAGGCGCTGGGCGCAAGAACCGGTTCGATTCTGTTACAATTCCTTGCAGAAGCAGGAATTATCACCCTCATGGGTGTTGTGATCGGAATTGTCATTGGCATTCTTGGCGCCATGGGAGTCTGCTCGATCGCGGGAGTTACAGCCAGTGTGGATCCTGCGGTTGTGATTATTGCAACCCTCTTTTCCTGCGGCGTGGGTATCTTCTTTGGAATTTATCCTGCAAAGAAAGCTGCAAAATTAAGCCCGATTGAAGCTTTACGGCATGAATAACAAAACTTGTTTGCATGTTCTGAGATTTTTAGTATAATAGGATAGAAGAAAAGCATCGGCTTTCCTGCCGGTGCTTTTTGTGTAAGGTACTTAATGAGCGTAAGGCGAAGCCGCAGTATGAATTTAGTGCAGCAGGTAAGGCTGAATAAGCAGGTAAGGTAGAAGATTTAATATAGGAAAGATTTGGAGACGCAGCATGGAAGTTTCTTTTGATGTAAAAATTACCCCGGGAGTCTTATATGATTATCTCTTGTATCATACATATACCGGAACAACAGGACTTTTAGGAACCATAGCAGGTGCATTGCTTGTTGTGGCATATTTTATGGCAGGCAGTATTTTATATCTGATTTTCGGTGTGGTGGTACTGGTATATCTTCCCTGGACATTATTTATCCGGTCGAAGAAGCAGTATCTTGCAAATCCCGCATTTAAGGAGCCGCTGCATTACACCTTCAATGAAGAAGGAATGACGGTTTCCCAGAAGGACACCAGCGGGCAGATCGCATGGGAGAATTTATATAAAGCAGTATCTACGCCGAAGAGTATCGTAATATATACATCACCGGTGAATGCTTCCATTTTCCCCAAGAAGGATTTAGGCGAGCATAAGGCTGCTTTGATTGAAGTAATTTCCACACATATGCCACCGAAAAAGGTGAAAATCCGTGGAAACTGACAGGAGAATTATGAACAGCGGACAGGATATTTTACAGCAGATGATAGAAAAACAAAAGATCATCTCCGGGTCTCCCGAGGATACCTTTGCTTTAGGAAAGCAGATTGGCGAGAGCGTGGCGCCGGGCAGCGTACTGACACTGGTTGGTGATCTTGGCGTTGGCAAGACGGTATTTACACAGGGACTGGCAGAGGGACTTGGAATTTCGGATGCGGTGAACAGTCCGACCTTTACGATTGTGCAAATCTATGAAGAAGGACGGATTCCTCTGTATCATTTTGATGTATACCGGATCGGGGATATTTCCGAGATGGATGAAATCGGGTATGAAGATTATTTCTACGGAGACGGAGTGTGCCTGATTGAGTGGGCGAACCTGATTGAAGAACTTCTGCCGGAGCAATATGTGGAGATCCGGATTGAAAAGGATCTGGAAAAAGGATTTGATTATCGTGAGATCACGGTGACACAAAAAGAGAACCGATTTTGAGAGGAACCTGAAATGAAAATTATTGCAATTGACAGTTCGGGACTGGTTGCTTCCGTTGCTATTGTAGAGGATGAGGAAGTAATCGCAGAATATAATGTCCAGTATAAGAAAACACATTCGCAGACTTTACTGCCCATGCTGGATGAATTAAAAAAGATGGTCGATCTTGACTTACAGTCCGTAGATGCCATTGCCATTGCCAAGGGTCCGGGATCGTTTACAGGGTTGCGGATTGGTTCTGCGACCGTGAAGGGACTGGGACTTGCACTTGAAATTCCGATTATAGAGATTCCGACACTGGATGGTCTTGCCTGCAATCTGTATGGTACAGACAAGGTGGTATGTCCGATTATGGATGCCAGACGGAATCAGGTTTACACAGGACTGTATTCTTATATTGAAAAAAGACAAAGTGAGGAGCAGAAGCAGCGCTTTTCTTATACGCTTGTTCCCATTCTTCCACAGTGTGCCGTTTCCATTCAGGAAATTACACAGAAATGTAATGAACAGCAGAAAGAAATCATATTTTTAGGTGATGGAGTTCCGGTATTTGCAGAGCAGTTAAAGGATCTGATGAAGGTGCCATATAGCTTTGCACCGGCACATATGAACCGGCAGCGGGCAGCTTCCTTTGCATTCCTTGCCTTTGAAAAGCTGCGTAAGGGGGAAGTCGTTTCGGCAGCAGAGCATGCACCGGAATATCTGCGTCTTTCCCAGGCAGAGAGGGAAAAGGCAGCAAAGAAGGAGAAGCTATGATTACGATACGCCCTTTGGAAGAAAAGGATGTGGCAGAAGTCAGTGCCATTGAGAGCCGGACATTTTCCATGCCGTGGAAGGAAGCGGACTTCCTTGAAATGGTGAAAGCAGATTACGCTTATTATTATGTAGCAGAAGAAGATGGGGTAATCCTTGGATGCTGCGGGCTGCGGAATATGGCGGGCGAAGGAGAGATTACCAATGTGGCGGTAGATGCACCATTCCGGAGAAGAGGCATTGCGAGAAAGCTTCTTGCACATGCGCTCAAAGAGGCTCCACTGCATGGCATCGGGGACTGTACCTTGGAGGTGCGGGTCAGCAATACACCGGCCATCCGTCTGTATGAAGAGTTTGGATTTCAGGAAGAGGGCATCCGCCCGAACTTTTATGAGAAGCCGAAAGAAGATGCACTGATTATGTGGAAAAGATAGACAAAATATGAAGGACTTACCACTGGTTCATAGAAAAAGTTTCTGTATAATGGTATTGTAAGGAGGAGAAACGATGCGTATTTATATGGACGAAGGGAAAAACACTCTGAAACAGGTGGTGTGTAACCAGTGTGGCAAAGCTTTAAAAATCAAAAATGGAATTTTAATGGAAGGCGTTTTTGAAGGAAACCAGCAGTTTGGTTACTTCAGCAATAAGGATGGAATCCGTCATTCCTTCGACTTATGTGAGGAATGTTATGATAAACTAATAGAAGGATTTACCGTGGAGGTAACGAAGGAGGAGGTACAGGAACTCCTCTGAAAGCGGTAATCAGGGAAGGAACAGGTTAAATTATGCTGGATATATGCTTATTGGGAACTGGCGGAATGATGCCGCTCCCATATCGATGGCTTACATCCATGATGGCAAGATATAATGGGACAAGTATCTTGATGGACTGTGGGGAAGGAACCCAGATCGCAATGAAGGAAAAGGGGTGGAGCCCCAAACCGATTGATGTCATCTGCTTTACCCATTTTCATGCCGACCATATCAGCGGACTTCCGGGAATGCTTCTCACGATGGGAAATGCAGAACGGACAAAGCCGCTTCTTTTAGTGGGACCTAAGGGCCTGTGCAAGGTTGTGGCATCTCTGCGGATTATTGCGCCGGAGCTGCCGTTTGCGATTGACTGTCTGGAACTTACAGAACCGGAGCAGACCATCCAGATGGATGGTTTCCGGCTTGAAGCCTTTAAGGTAAACCACAATGTTCCCTGTTATGGATACAGTATTGTTATTGACCGAATTGGTAAATTTGATGTTGACAAGGCTGTCAGTTTAGAAATTGAACGCCGTTACTGGAACCGCTTACAGAAGGGCGAAACCATTGAAATTGATGGCATGACATATGTGCCGGAAATGGTTCTGGGGCAGGCCCGTAAGGGATTGAAGGTAACCTATTGTACGGATACCCGGCCAACAAAGGGAATTGTCGAGCATGCGAAGAATTCAGATCTCTTTATCTGCGAAGGAATGTATGGAGAGCCGGATAAGCAGCAGAAGGCCAAAGAGAAAAAGCACATGACCTTCTATGAGGCGGCTGAGATTGGCAGACAGGCAGACGTTGACCGGATGTGGCTGACGCATTACAGCCCGTCACTGAATCGACCGGAGGAGTATCTGGAGGCAGCAAGGAAGATTTTCCCGAGGGTGGAAGTCTGCAGGGATGGTAAGACCATTGAGCTTAATTTTGAAGATGAGGTTTCGTGATACTCAGGGACGATAGAAAGAAAGGAGGAAGTCACATGTCGAAAAAAGGACGCGGATCCTTAAAAGGAATCCTGATCGGACTGGTGTTGATTGCGCTGGTAGCCGGATATTACTTTTATTTATCAAACCGCAAGCCGAAGGAAGCTGCGGAAGATACCGAAACCACCGTATCGGTTGCACAACAGCTCTTACTAAAGAACATTGATGATGATTATCCTCCGACTCCGAGAGAGGTCCTGAAGCTATACAGTGACATAACGGTGTGTTTCTACAGTGAGGAATATACCGATGAGGAACTGACACAGCTTGCTTTGCAGATTGAGAAACTGTACGATGAGGAACTGATTGCCAATAATACACCGGATCAGTACCAGAAAAATCTGCGCTGGGATATCCAGACGATGGAGGATAAGAACTTACGGGTGACAAGCTACAGCGTTGCATCGGCAACGGATGTGGATTATTTTGATGCAGACGGAAGAAACTGGGCGAGACTGAGCTGTACCTATACCATCCGTTCCGGAAAGGAAGCCGGACTTACGAAAGAAGTGTTCCTGCTTCGCAAGGATGACAAGGGACATTGGAAAATTTACGGCTGGAAGGCAGTAGATGAACAATAAGGTTACGGTTCGCAGTAACCTGATAAGTGAGGTTGGGACATGGAAAAGGATGTTTACATACTGGCAATTGAAAGCTCCTGTGATGAAACGGCAGCAGCCGTTGTAAAGAACGGACGGGAGGTATTGTCGAATGTGATTTATACACAGATTGCACTGCATACCGAATATGGAGGTGTGGTGCCGGAAATTGCATCCAGAAAGCATATCGAGAAAATCAATCAGGTGATTGAACAGGCACTTCGGGAAAGTGGAAAGAAGCTTGACGAGATTACGGCGATTGCAGTAACCTACGGACCGGGGCTTGTGGGTGCACTTTTGGTCGGTGTATCCGCAGCGAAGGCAATCAGCTTTGCAACAGGAATACCGCTTGTGGGAGTACATCATATCGAAGGACATATCAGTGCCAATTATATCGAGAATAAGGATCTGGAGCCTCCGTTTATCTGTCTGGTGGTATCCGGAGGACATTCGCACCTTGTTGTTGTTAAAGATTACGGGGAATATGAGATTATCGGAAGAACGAGAGACGATGCAGCAGGAGAAGCGTTTGATAAGGTGGCGCGTGCCATTGGGTTAGGCTATCCGGGAGGTCCGAAGATTGATAAGGTAGCAAAAGAGGGGAATCCTGATGCCATTCATTTTCCGAGAGCCAAGGTCGGAGATGCCGTTTATGATTTCAGCTTTAGTGGGTTGAAATCTGCGGTGCTGAATTATCTCAACTCCTGTGAGATGAAGGGAGAGACCATCTGTGTACCGGATGTGGCAGCTTCCTTCCAGAAAGCAGTTGTTGATGTTCTGGTGGAGCATTCCATGGATGCGGTGCAGAAATATGGTTATGATAAGTTTGCGATTGCAGGTGGTGTCGCATCCAACTCCGCACTTCGTGCAGCCTTTGAAAAAGCATGTGCGCAGCGGAATATTGCGTTCTATCACCCGTCACCTGTTTTTTGTACCGATAATGCCGCAATGATCGGAGCAGCAGGATATTATGAGTATTGCAAAGGGGTACGCCACGGTTACGATCTGAATGCGGTACCTTCCTTAAAGCTTGGAGAGCGTATCTGAATGAAAATGGACAAAACATACCGGACGGCGGCGGTGGTTCTGGCAGCAGGAAGCGGGAAGCGCATGAATGCCGGAGTGAAGAAACAGTATATGGAGATTGCGGGCAGGCCGGTCTTATACTATTCCCTCAAAGCTTTTGAACAAAGCTTTATTGATGAAATTGTTCTGGTTGTTTCACAGGATGAAATTGAACAGATAAAAGAGAATTATGTAAACCAATACGGTTTTCGCAAGATATCACAGATTGTAGCCGGAGGCAAAGAGCGGTATCATTCCGTTGCCTGCGGATTACGGGCCGTAGATCCGGATTGTGATTTTGTATTTATCCATGACAGTGCACGTCCAATGCTCACGCAGGAGATTTTGCAGAGAGTTTACGGGGAAGTGCAGAAGGAAGAGGCGTGTGTCGTTGGTGTCCCTTCTAAGGATACGGTGAAAATAGCCGATGAACAGGGTTATGTTTCCGTGACACCGAACCGGAGTCTTGTGTGGAATGTGCAGACGCCGCAGGTATTTTCTTATCCACTGGTCCACAGGGCCTATGAGGAACTGTTACAGAAGGAACAGGAACTTTTGGCGGCAGGGGTGCAGATCACGGATGATGCGATGGTCGTAGAGCACCTTACGCATCACAAGGTAAAGCTTGTGGAAGGCAGCTATGAGAATATCAAGATTACAACTCCGGGGGATGTGCAGATTGCAGAGCGTTACCTACAGAGCAGGTAGCCGGATTTGTGAGATATTGTTGTCTGATTGAACTGGAAGCAGTGACGTTGAACGTATATGAAGTGATAGGATAATAGAAAGAATAAAGATTTTGTTATGAGAGCAATTGTTAAATCAAAACAGGAGAAAGTAACCTGGAAGGAATTCTTTCAGGTCGTAATGGCAATCGCATTCCCGATTGCCATTCAGAATCTATTGGGAACTACTGCAAGTATGGTAGATACCATTATGATCGGAAGTCAGGGAGAGCTTGCTGTGGCAGCAGTTGGAATTTGTTCACAGATCAGTTCTCTTTATTTTAACTGTTACTGGGGATTTGCCAGTGGATCGGTGTTGTTTTTCTCCCAGTACTGGGGTGCCAGGGATGAAGAAGGGATTAACCGGACACTTGGAATTTCCCTTCTTTTTATGAGCATCGTAGCAGTGATTTTTTCGGCAATCTGTATTTTCTTCCCGGAATTTATGCTCGGAATCTATACAGATAAGCAGAATATTATTGTGTTGGGAACACCGTATCTGAGAATTGTAGGATTTTCGTATCTTATACAGGTGGTGATTGTGATTGTGAGCACTCTGATGCGTTCTACGGAACGGATTCGTCAGCCACTCATCGGATCGATCGCAGCAATTATCGTTAATTTTGTTCTTAACTGGATTCTCATATATGGACATTTTGGCATGCCACGGATGGGAGCTGCGGGAGCTGCAGTCGGAACATTGGTTTCCGGAATTGTGAATCTTGGTATTTTACTCTTTTATCTGTACCGGACCAACGATTGTGTGAAATTGCGCAGGGAATGGATCTTCCGGATGAATGGTGTTTTTGTAAAGGGGTATCTTTCAAAGTGCTTTCCTATTATATGTAATGAACTGCTTTATGGCGTGGGACAGATGCTGATTAATATCGTAATCGGTCATCAGAATGAATCTGCGATTGCGGCCATGGCGGCCTTCCGTGTCTGCGAAGGATTTGTTTATGCATTCTTTGGAGGACTGGCAAGTGCTACCGGAGTTGTTGTGGGGAAGAAGGTTGGCGCAGGAGATCTGTATAAGGCACACGCCTATGCAAAATATTCGGCGCTTGTCTGTCCGCTGGTGACGTTTTTTATTGTCCTTACAGGGACCATTGTGAACCGACCGTTGTTTACCCTTTTCGGGTTGGGAGAGACCGCACTTCAATATGGAAAGTATATGATGCTGATTTATCTGTTTTTCGGAACGGTCCGTACCTGCAATTATATTATGAACGAATCGTTCAGGGCAGGAGGAGAGGCAGTATTTGGAACGGTGGTTGAGATTATCTGCCTGTATGTGATCAGTGTTCCGGCAACATGGCTTGCGGGAATGGTATGGAACCTGCCTTTCTTATTGGTATTTTCTTTTGTTTATACGGATGAACTGATAAGGCTTGTGATTTTGGGCAAATATATGATACAGGGGAAGTGGGTTAAGCCGGTTACTCCTCAGGGAAAAGCTGCCCTTGACGAATTTCGTAATAAAATGAAAAAAAATAAAAAAATCTAAAAATAATTATTGACATTAAAATTCAACTTTGGTAGTATATATCTTGCGCCTGACAAAGACGCTCGCTTGGAGAGGTATCGAAGTGGTCATAACGAGGCGGTCTTGAAAACCGTTTGTCCGCAAGGGCGCGTGGGTTCGAATCCCACCCTCTCCGCTGGAGATACCTTCTCCGTCGGACACGTAAGTGTCCGCAATTGAATAAAGTTATTTTATTTCGGCTTAGTTTGGAGAAGTACCCAAGAGGCTGAAGGGACACCCCTGGAAAGGGTGCAGGTCGTTAATAGCGGCGCGAGGGTTCAAATCCCTCCTTCTCCGTTTGGTGATCTCCGGATTGCCAATGAAATAAGCACCTTGACAATCAAACAGCAATGCAACCCTGAAAATTCTAGAACAGAGTTCATGG
>USDI01000072.1 GCA_900553305.1 uncultured Lachnospiraceae bacterium | reverse complement strand
AGAGGGTACCGTAAGTAAACCTGGCTTTGATAACCATGTGCTTTCCGAGTACATGATTCCGGGACTTACAACCATGGCGCTGCCGCTAAAGGAAATTGGAACTACCTCAGCGAAGCTTCTATTCGATCAGATCGAAAAGGGTGAAGTGGAAATGAACAGGGAAATATTGATTCCGTGTTTCCTTGTGGAGAGATGTTCTGTTAAGGAAATTAAGTAATTGAAATCAAATAAAATAAGTATAGTTACGAGGAGAGGCCGTAGTCATTACTGACTACGGCCTCTTTTTGGCATTGGTAGCACACTAATATAAGAAAACGTTTAACCACATGCAAATTGCATAAAATAAGTCATAAAAGTTTATGAAAGTATACAAAAAGCACATAATTACACTAAAAATTGTTGACACAGGTGAAAGCGGATAATATTATAAAACTAAAGATGTCAAACGTTAAACCAAATCGTTGGCGTGAAACAGATAGGAGGACAGAAATGAAAGATTTTTTCAGTAATAAGAAAAAATTGAGAGGGTACAGAGAATTCTTATACATACTTCCCTTTCTGATTCTGGTGTTGGTCTTTTCTTATTATCCACTGTATGGCTGGGTATATGCCTTTTTTGACTATAAGCCGCCTGCATCACTTTCGTGGGATAAGTTCGTTGGACTGAAGTGGTTCAAATCTATGGTGGAAAATGATGTGAAATTAAAGCAGTTGCTTATGGTAATTCGAAATACTTTTGCTATGAGCGGTATCAGCCTTTTGTTTTCCTGGTTTCCAATGATATTTGCCATCTTTCTTAATGAAATCAAGTGCAGACCATTCCAGAAGATCGTACAGACAGTTACAACTCTTCCAAACTTCATCAGTTGGGTACTTGTTTACTCCATTGCATACTGTGTATTTAACAGTACCGGCGTTGTGAATACGGTTGGAATGAAGCTGGGACTTATTGATTCACCGGTTCTGTTCTTACAGTCGGGAGATCATATCTGGTTTAAGATGTGGCTGTGGCTGACCTGGAAAAATGCCGGATGGGCCGCAATCATGTATCTGGCTGCTATCGCCGGAATTGATGAGGAAATGAATGAAGCGGCCAGGGTAGACGGTGCATCCAGGATGCAGATTATCTGGAACATTACCATTCCAAGTATTCTTCCGACCTACTTTGTACTGGTTATGCTGAACCTTGCAAACTTCCTCAGCAACGGAATGGAGCAGTACTTCGTATTCCAGAATGCATTCAATAAAGATAGTATTCAGGTTCTTGACCTGTATGTTTACAATCTGGCAATGGGTAGCGGAGGATATTCCCTTTCTACTGCCATCAGTATTCTGAAGACTTTGATCAGCGTTGTTTTGCTGTGTGTTACCAATAAGGCTTCAAAGCTCATCAGAGGCGAAGGATTTATTTAAGGGGGAAGCGAAATGAGTAAAGAACCGAAAACAAAAAAAGTAAAATACAAAGTCAGTATCGGTGACAGAATTATCAGCATCCTTACCTATGTGATTTATTCCATTTTTGCTTTTGTATGTGTTTATCCGTTTTACTACATTTTTATTAACACGATCAGTGCAAATGACTTAAGCGAACGTGGAAAAATTGTCTTCTGGCCTAAGGGGATTCACTTTACCAATTACCTGAACGTAATGAAGATTGACGGTTTGCTTCAGGCTACGAAAATTTCTTTAGCCAGAACGGTGATCGGAACGTTTGTAACGGTAATTGTAGCGGCTTTCCTGGGATATATGTTTACCAGAGAAACTATGTGGCACAGAAAGTTGTGGTTCAGAATGGTAGCCGCAACCATGTATTTTAACGCAGGTATTATTCCCTGGTTTATCACCATGAAGAACCTGGGGCTTACCAATAACTTCTGGGTTTACATCCTTCCTGCAGCCGTTCAGCCATTTTACATTATTTTGTGTAAGACCTTTGTAGAGTCTATTCCCAAGGAATTAGAGGATGCGGCAGAGATTGACGGAGCCGGAACGCTGAGAATCTTTTTCCAGATCATTATACCGATTATCAAACCGATTCTTGCAACGGTAGCGATCTTTGCAGCAGTTGCACAGTGGAACTCCTTCCAGGATACCCTGCTTCTGGTTACAGATGATAAGCTCTATACATTACAGTATGTTTTGTACAATTATCTGAATCAGGCAAGCTCCTTGAAGTCACTGGTAAATAATTCATCCTCGGCGGAAGCTATGGCAGCCAGTCTTGCACATGCTTCCACAGCAACATCCATTCGTATGACGGTAACGATTGTAGTAGTAACACCAATCATCCTGGTATATCCCATCTTCCAGAGATTCTTTACCAAGGGTATTATGATCGGTGCTGTAAAGGGATAATGAACAGGCACATGTCCTGTTGATTAGTTATAAAATTTATTAGCGCAATATGTGCGAGAAAGAGAGGGAATTATGAAAGGTAAAAAACTTATTTCACTCCTGTGTGCAGGTGCCATGACAGCAAGCCTACTGGCAGGATGTGGCAGTTCTTCCGGGTCAGCTGACAGTTCAGCAGCTTCAGAGAGTGAAAAAAGCACAGAAACGACGGCGGAAGCAGATTCGACAGATAGCACTGCTTCTGATGGAGACACCATGACGTTTGAAATTTTCGACGTAGCCGCAAACTATCAGGGCGTACAGACAGGATGGTTTGCAAAGGTTGTTAAGGATCGTTTCAACATTGAATTGAACATTATTGCTCCTCAGGTAGCAGGCGATGCAATTTATCAGACACGTTCCAGTAGTGGTAATCTCGGAGATATTCTGATTCTGGAATCCGGCCAGTTTAAAGAATGTGTTGATGCTGGACTGATTAAGGATATCGGTGCTGACATCTGGAATTATTCAAATCTTGCAGATTACAAGGATCAGATTGATGTACTGAATAATGGACTGGAAGGAAATGACAATGGCGCAACCTATGGCATTCCTACCGAAATGCTGAGTACATCTCCTACATCCTATTCCCAGGATACCATTTACTCAAGCCCTTTACTTCGTTGGGATCTTTATAAGGAACTGGGTACCCCTGATATTGCGGATCTTGATGGATTGCTTGATGTTTTAGAGCAGATGATGGAAAAACACCCCACTAATGATGCAGGAGATGCATGCTATGCAATGTCTCTGTGGCCTGACTGGGATGGTGGTGACGGAATGCTTGGTATTGCCAACGTTGTTCAGCTGACCACCTGGTATGGTGAGAAGATTAAGGGCTCTGCCATCTTAAAGCCGGACGGAACCTTTATTCCGTTAACAGATAAGAACGGCACTTATTATAAGATTTTGAAATTCCTCTATGAAGCTAACCAGAGAGGTCTTGTTGACCCGGATTCCGCTACTCAGGATTGGAACTCAGCATGTGCAAAGATGAGCGCAGGTCAGGTTTATCTGATGTGGTATAGCTGGCAGACAGGTTTCTGGAATTCCACAGAAAGACTGAAGGATGGAACAGGATTTATCTTTACTCCTGTAGCAGATCAGGATTATTACACCGATGCAGATGCTTATTATGGTTCCGGTCGTGTTTGGGCAGTTGGTTCACAAGTGGATGATGAAAAGTATGCAAAAATTATGGAATTCCTTGACTGGTATGCAAGTCCGGAAGGATTAATGTTCCAGCATTCTGGAATTGAAGGCTTTAACTACGAAGTGGGCGAAGATGGAAAGCTTACCCAGATTAATTCCAATGCACTTATGGATAACCTCAATGTTCCGGAAGAATGGGGTGGCGGCGGATATAATGATGGAAATAATGCCATTAACCAGTGGATTGTTAATGCGAACAGCATTAATCCTCTGACCGGTGAGACTTACGCAGTAACCTACTGGAGCAGCTACAAGGAAGAAACTCTGACCGACATGAAGAAGGAATGGCGTGAAAGATTTGATGCTGAGGAGCCTGCTGATTATATGAAGAAGAACAACAAGCTGGTAATCAGCCCTAACGTAAGCGTCTCTCTTCCTACAGATACAGCAGATATCTCTGTTATCCGTAACCAGTGTAATGAAACTGTTTGTGATTATTCCTGGAGAATGATCTACGCATCAGATGATGCAAACTTTGATGCATTATGGGATGAAATGTCCAAAACTCTGGACGGCTATGGATTCCAGGATCTTGTAAAGTTTGATACCGATAAGTATCAGATTGAATTAGATGCTAAGAATGCAGTTGCTGCAAAATAACCAATACAGCGATTACAGTAATTTCAAAATTGGTTCTAAATAGTTACCAATTCTGGTACGATTGATTTTTGAGGCGCCTCTTACCGGAAGAGGCGCCTTATTTTGAGTAGAAAGGCGGGAACAATATGGATCATTCAGCAATTTTACCAAACGGAAAAACTTTTGAATTTTGGGAGGTTCCGGTAACTTATAAAAAAGAAATTCATGTTAATCAGAATCACCCTATGGCGGATGATGCAAATGAGGGTACTTTGGAGAAACCGCTGAAAACAATTAATGCTGCTGCAAAGCTGGCAACAGCAGGCAGCCGTGTTCTGATTCATGGTGGGGAATATCGGGAGTGTGTGCACCCAACAGCCGGAGGAACATCTCCGGAGAATATGGTAAGTTTTGAAGCTTATGGAGACGATGAGGTTGTTATTAAGGCCTCTGAATTAGTTACAGATTTTAACCCCAGCACCGGTTGGCGTGTTCAGGGGAATTTTAAAGATGAAATAGACAGGGAAAAAATCCGCATATGGGAATATCGCCTGAATCCAGAACTTTTCAAAGGATATAACCCGTTTTGTGCGGTTAATATATTACACGACAGGTTATTTATTGAATATGAAAAAACAGATATGACTACTTATCTGAACCGAAGAGGGATGATTTTCTGTGATGGAAAACCTCTGCAGCAGGTGACTTTATATAATCAGATGTCCAAATGTCAGGGAAGCTACTGGATAGAAGCCAATGGACAGACAGTTCATTTCCGTCTGCCGGGGGATGCAGATCCTTCAGACCATAAGATTGAGATTACATGCAGAGAGCAGTGCTTTGCACCGGAGATCCCCTTCCTTTCTTATATTAAAGTAAAGGGAATTACCTGTGCCCATGCGGCTACAGGAGCTCCGGTTCCTCAGCGGGGAGCTCTTTCCTGTTACAGAGGCCACCACTGGATCATCGAGGACTGCACCATTGACTGGTCCAATGCGGTAGGCATCGATGTAGGAAATGAATGCTGGCATCACGAACTGATTCCGGGACAGGTGATCGGTCACAGCGTAGTGAGAGGATGCACAATCAAAGATGCGGGAGTATGCGGCATTGCCGGACTTTTTGCTGCTCATATGCTGATCGAGGACAACCTGATCGAGGGAACGGGCTGGCAGAAAATGGAGCTTTCCTGGGAAGCAGGAGCTATCAAGCTTCATAACAGTGTAGATGGCCTGATCCGTCACAATGTGTTTCGGAATACATTCCGGGCGGATCATATTTGGCTTGATTGTGGAAACGAAAATAACCGAATTACAGGAAATCTGTTCCTGGATGGCAAGGAGCAGAGAGAGGCTATCTTTATTGAGTGTACAAGAGATGGAATCAACCTGATCGATAACAACATAATCTGGAATGTGGAGGGACGTTTTGATCCGAAGAAGATTCCGGTTGAGCCTGGATCAACCGGCTGGTACAAGATGGAAGAGCATGATGTCGTGAACGGTTACGGTATTTATGGTGAAGGTACGGATCACCTAAGAATTGTGAATAATCTCATAGGAAACTGCCGCAGTGCAGGATATTTTGCAAAGCCTGTTTCATTCCGGGCGGAAGGAATGAACAGAGGCGGAACTTCTGTGGATGCAAAGCTTATCAATAATATTTTCTATCATTGCGAGGAGGCGGCCATAAAGATGCCCACCAAGGCCAATGAGGCAGAGGGTAATTGCTACGTAAAGGAAGAGGGCGGTTACCTGAGAATCCTTTATCCACAGCCGCCGGTATGCCTGCATCTTCCTGCCTGGCAGGAATTTTACGGCTTTGACCTGCAAGGACAGGAGGCCTGGTTTGACGTTGATGTTGATACAGAAAAGCTGACTTTTACCTGCAAAAAGGCAGCAAAGAAACCCTTTGCGTTCCCGGGTGAACTGGAGAAAAGAAATTTTGTATTTGAACCGGAAAAGACGCGATCAGTAGATGCGAGTGCATTGATACAGGCAGATTTTTATGGAATAGAAATTGAGAACGGAAGATGCCTGCCGGGACCTTTTGCAGAGCTTGATCCTAACCGGATTTATGACATTGATCCCAGAAAGAAATAGTAAAATTAGCGGAGGTAGGAATTATGCTGAGAACAGTACAGACAGAAAATGGATGGGTGAAAGGTATTGAAGCCGCAGATCCTAGAATAACTGCATTTAAGGGAATCCCTTTTGCGGCTCCTCCGGTAGGAGAGAACAGATGGAGAGCACCCCAGCCCTGTGAAGACTGGGATGGAGTTCGTGAATGCTATCGCTTTGCTCCGATTTCCATGCAGAGCGTCCCGGGAATCGGTGATAACGTGTATATCCGTGAGTGGCATGTGGATCCGGAAATTGCCATGGATGAGGACTGTCTGTATTTGAACGTATGGACAGGTGCTAAAGAAGTAACAGAAAAACAGCCGGTTTTGGTATGGTTTTTCGGAGGAGGACTCCAGTGTGGATATCCTGCCGAAATGGAATTTGATGGAGAGAGAATTGCACGTCGCGGCGTGGTTGTTGTAACGGTAAACTACCGGGTTAATGTTTTTGGATTTTTGGCACATCCTCAGCTGACAGAGGAGCAGCCTGACGCACCGACTAATTTTGGAAGTCTGGATCAGCAGGCAGCACTTCGATGGGTACAGAGAAATATTGCCTTCTTTGGTGGAGATCCGGGTAATGTGACCATTGCAGGACAGTCAGCCGGAGGCGGAAGTGTTATGAGCCAGATGGCATGTATGGATAATGAAGGCTTATTTCATCGTGCAGTAGTGATGAGTGCAATGATTCGCTCTCCTTATCAGGTTGGAGGAATCGGAGTGCCGGAGGAATTGTGGCATGCTGAGGAAAACGGACAGCATTTTCTTTCTTTCCTGGGCTGCTCGACTATTGAGCAGGCTCGTAAGCTGGATGCGGCTACGATTCGTGACAAGTATGAGGAATATACCAAAATATTTCCGGCTATGTTTACCGTATTGGATCACAAGTTCTGTGTAGGTGACCCAATGGTTCTTTTCATGGAAGGCAAGCATGTAAATGTTCCCGTTATGTCTGGAAATACTTCAGATGAATTTCCCAGTTATATTGAAGCTTCCTCAAAAGAAGACTTGAAAAAGAAAGCAGAAGAGATTTTCGGAAAGAATGCTGAGACCTTTTTGCGTTTTCCCGAGGCAATGCAGGAGGATTCTGATGGAAAGTATGCGAAGGTAAACGGAATTGAATGTACGATCAAGTGTCTTTTTTCAGATAAAAAAAGTGCAGGTGAAAAAAAGCCCTACTATTATTACAGGTTTGATTCTGATATTCCGGGATGGGATAATGCCGGAACCTTCCATTCTGTAGATTTATGGTTTTTCTTTGAAACACTGGCGAAATGCTGGAGACCCTTTGTGGGGCAGCATTACGATCTTTCCAGAATGATGTGCAATTACTGGGTGAATTTCATAAAAACAGGTGATCCAAACGGCAATGATGCGGACGGAAAGCCAATGCCCTACTGGTATCCATATGAAAAAGAAAAGCCCTGTGAGATGATCTTCATGTCAGATAGACCGGTAGTGAACTGCGGATGGGTGACACCCTTTAAGGAATTTTTACAAGAGCAGATCAAGAAAACCCTTCCGATAGGAAAGGTTTTCCATAAAGAATGGCTGGAGCCGATATGGGAAGGCGGGTATTGCTTCCGGGAAACCTTTGCAGCAGTTGCTGATGAGAATGGATGCAGGGCTTCTTTCCTGTGGACTCCAAAAGAAGTTTTGTCCGTAGAAAGCTATGACGGGGAAACCGTATATGAAGAGGGGATCGATTACCTTGTAGAGGGAGATGAACTGGTAATTCCTGAAGGGAGTCATATACCGGTAACCGGATGGGATACCTTCCTCTATCCGGACTTTGATACGGCAAAGAAGGCAGGAGAAGCAAGCGAATTTGCAAAAGATTTCGGTCCGCTAGTGACTACCAACGGAAAATTCTTAAACCTATGTGCCATAGGCAATCCGAAGCTTGTTACAGAGAAACAGATCGCAGTTACCTATAAGGCAACGAAGAAGGAGTTACTTTCCGCTCCGGAAAGTCAACTGGACAAACTGCCGAAGCTCTCTGCAAAGCTGGAAGTAGGAGAACCCGTTAAGATCGTTTTGTATGGGGACAGCGTGTGCTGTGGCTGTGACTGCAGCGGTATGTATGGACAGAAGCCGGGACAGCCTACCTGGGCAGAGCTGCTGTTCCATCAGATGGAGGAAAAATGGCAGAGTCCGGTATGCTTCCACAACACATCGGTAGGAGGAGTGGATTCCGAATGGGCAATCGAAAATTCATCCCAGCGTGCAGCCAACTTCCATCCGGATCTGGTAATTCTGGGTTTTGGAATGAATGACCGTTGCGGTATGGAAGAATACAGAAATAAAACAGGCAGACTCATGGAGGCAATCCGGAAGGTTAGTCCGAAAACGGAATTTTTATTGATTGCTTCTACGCTTCCCAATGAACTGGCTGCTACGGAGCCACACCATTTCTGGGCACATCAGGATGAATACAGTGAAAGTCTGAAGGGCTTAGAAGGTATGGGAGTTGCTATAGCAGATATACAGGCAGTTCAAAAAGAAATCGGAAAGAGAAAACGATACATTGATATAACCGGAAACTGGTTAAATCATCCTAATGATTATCTTGCCAGAATTCTGGCACAGGTAGTGATCAAAACTCTAGGAATGTAAAAAAGGAGCCTACAATGAGCAAGTTAAAGATTAAAACAAAGGAAAGACGATTTGAGACAGCCAGGGATTTATACGGAATCTTTTTTGAAGACATTAACCGTGCCGGAGACGGAGGACTTTATCCGGAAATGCTTCGAAACAGAAGCTTCGAAGATTCCGTTTTACCGGAGGGTTATATACAGCAGGAGGATGGCGTCCATGTAAAAACCGTATCCGGATGGCTGGATGAGTTTTGCAACGGAGAAGGCTTATGCCGCTGGGTAAAGGGCAACAATATTCCGGAAACAGAAATACCGGCATGGTATACACACAATGCAAAGATGGAACTGGAACTGACGGATACCCTGAATGAACATCGGGACGCAGCTCTGCGTATGCAGTTTGAAAAGGACGGATCTCTGACTAATACCGGTTACTGCGGTATATCCGTAAAGGCTGGAGAAAGTTACTCTTTGTATTTATTTGCAAAAGCAAAGGAAGAAATAGGACTGGACGTAGCGATCGAATACCAGGGAAAAGTACTGGCTGGAAACAGTCTGGTGGTTTCCGGTCAGGAGTATACAAGATATGACATGAAGCTGACAGCAGCTGAGGATTGTCATGAGGCACAGCTTACTATTTCCTGCAAAGAAGGCGGAGAGGTTCTGCTGGGATTTATTTCACTGATGCCTGACAATACCTACATGGGGCATGGACTAAGAACAGATCTTGTAGAAAAGCTTAAGGGAATGAGTCCAAAGTTTATGCGTTTCCCCGGAGGCTGTATTGTGGAAGGAACTACA
>USDI01000071.1 GCA_900553305.1 uncultured Lachnospiraceae bacterium | reverse complement strand
GCTTATGGATATCCGGCTGAAGGTACTGGAATTTTCATCCCCACATACAACTGCCACCATGTAGGCATATCTGCTGTCCATCCCAAGCAGTGTTTTATAATTTTCTATATCCTCTTCAAAGTGCTCCTGCAGAAGGATATTGGAGATCAGCCCGCATTCAATAATGGGAACTACCGTTTCCAGCTTTTCCTTGATCAGTAGTTCCCTTTTCCGCTTTTCCCTTTCCCTGTCAATGATCTCCATGGCTTTTTTCAGGACAGCCAGGATCCGCTTTCTCTCCATGGGCTTCGTAATATACTCAAGAACCCCAAGTGAAATGGCCTCCTGCGCATAGTCGAACTTATCATAGGCCGACATCACGATAAACACTGTACTGCTGTTTGACTTCTTGATTTCCTTTATGGCGTCAATTCCATTGATACCGGGCATCTGGATATCCATGACCGCGATATCCGGCCGGAAGCTTTCCGCCAGCTCAATTACACTTCTTCCTGTTTTGGCATACTGGATCTCACAGAGATCCCCAAATTCTTTTTCAATAATAAATTTCAGGGAATCGATCACGATCCCTTCATCATCAGCCAGCATGATCCTGTACATGATAAAGCTCCCCCTCTTCCTTTTTCTTCAGGTATATAACAAACTCCGTTCCCATATTCTTCCCTTCGCTGTAAATACTCATCACTTCATCCATTTCCGAATACAGCTTCAGTCTGGCAATGACATTATCCATGCCAATTCCGTTCGAGTTTCCGGGATGCTTCTCCTGCCTGTAAGAACCATTCAGAATCTTCTCAATGTTTTCCGGACTCATCCCGCTGCCATTGTCTTTTACACTGATGCAGACGAAATCATCCTCCTGATAAACGGAAAGCCATATTTTCCCTCTTCCTTCCATTTCACGGATTCCATGATTGATGCAATTCTCCACGATAGGCTGCAAGATCATGGCCGGCATCCTGACAGAAAGCACACCTTCATCAATCTGCTTCTCATAATGGATCTCCCCGGAAAATCTCACATTCAGAATATATATATAGTTATCTATAAGCTCAATCTCTTCCCTGACGGTAACTGTCTCATTCCCCTTTTTGACATTGTATCGAAAAAACTCCGCTACATTCTGAACATAATCATATGTCCTGTCTGCCTCTTCCATCATAGCAAGCTGGGCACCCGCATTCAGGGTATTGAACAGAAAATGCGGATTGATCTGTGCCTGCAGATATTTCAGCTGCGCATCCTTCAGATGTGCTTCCATCATCAGCTCCTTTTCCTTCAGTGACTGCTGGATCTCCATACTCTGCCTCAGTCTCTCAATATACTGCCTGATGCTGACCACCATCTGGTTAAAGGCCTTGGTCACGATGCCGATCTCATCTTCAGCCGCAACCGGTATCAGGTTCGTGTCAAAATTTCCCTTGGCAACCTCGTTGGCAGAAGTTGCCAGTTCTTTGAGCGGTCTGATCATGCCGCCGGTAAACCGGATGATCAATACCACATTTCCCACGATCACAACAGTCAGCACCAGAATGCTGATCGTTTCAAAACGTCTGAACGCATAAGACAGCCTGCTGTAATTCTCTGAGTTATTCCGGAACCTCTCATTGTTCAGACTGTTGATATAGGTATCGATATAGCCATACATCTGCGTGGCATTCTCATAACGCACCCTGTACTTCTCCACATTCCGTCCACGTTTGGCCTCAATCGTCTGCCCTACCACATCCAGATATTCCCGGGACATATGCCGGATACTCCGTTCCATCCTCAGAAAAGCAGTACCGGCGATCTCATCATTCAGCCCTTCCACCATTTCAGTATAGGTCTGTTCATTCCGATAAAACTCCTCCAGGGAATCACTGGTCTTGGCATTCAGATAATCGGTCATACTATCCTGCACTGCAGTCAGCGCATCCGACAGCTCGTTCAGGTGCATATTATCTTCATAAACCATGTCTATTTCCCGGAACATACTGTTAATTCCGGTAAATAAAAGCAGGGTAACCAGAAATACCAACATATTGGCCAGAATAAAAACACAGCTCATCTTTTCCTGAAGGGACAGCTTTTTCGGATTAATTCTCATCTTCATCACCGCCCTCCAGGTATTGTGCCACATTACTTTTATCGATCAGGGTAACATCTGCCGTAAAATACTGACTGGTATTTCCCAGTAAATAATATTCAGTCAGTGCTTCTACGCAAAATCCTCCATCTCGCTCCGTATCTATGGAAATCGTTGCATTGACGACATTCCTGTCAATGGCATTAATAATAGTATCCGAATCATAATACCCCAAAATGGAAATCTGTCCAACCTGATTATAATCAACCACCGCCTGATAAACGCAGGTGGTATTCAGTTCATTCAGACAGATGATGATATCCGGCAGCCTCTCCTCCATAAAAATATCCCGGATAGACTCCTCTACAGAAAAGGTATTGGTATCATCTACTGTGATATAGGAAACTGAAAAATCAATATCTTCTGTTTTTTCCTGTTCAATCGCATCCTGAATACCGGAGCTGATAATATTCTGTCCGGTGTCCATGGCATAGGCATTCATCACGATCGCCACCCGAATTACCCGGTTCTCCCAGGCACTCTCCCAGGTACTCTCCCTGGCAATCTTCAGCACCTGTCTGCCATATTCCCTGCCAAGATTATAGCTTCCTACACCAACAAAGCTGCACCGTTTACTGTGGGTATTGTCACCATACAGCGTTACAACAGGAATATCCCTGTCTACAGCTTCATCGATCAGCTCTGTCAGCTCCCCGCTTTCATCCGATTCCACAAAAATACCATCTACACCGGAGGAAATCGCGATCCGCATCAGATCCTCTCTGGAATAATTCTCAGAAAGGTTCTCTCCCAGAAGATCCACGTAAGCATTCTCTTCAAGCCCCCTCCGATATGCTCCCTGATACACCGACTGCCAGAAAGAGGATTTGCTGTCCTTGGTGATCATCACGTAATATTTATCATAGCTGTCTGCATCTGCCACCTCACGAAAGCCCCTGATATGGGTTAAAAACATGAAAATGCATACACTGATAGCCACGATACTGATCAGCACGGCTATTCCTCTGATGCAGATAGTCCGTTTTCCGTTTTTTTCATTCATCCCCGTCCCTCATTTTCCTTTTGTTTCCTGTAAATATATTCTCATATTAATATTTTAACTTCATTGGTCCAACGTCACACTCAGTTTTTATAATTATAACAGATTATCTGATTTTCTGTCAGTTCTTCTCTTTTAATTTCCAAAGTGCCTCATATACTACCAATTTTCAAATTTAAGTACACATGTTTTTACGGAAATGCTTTGGAAATTCGTACGAAAGGGGGATGATTGCCATGATAACAACCGGAAGTTATTAGTAGGATAATCCTCTTCCCTAATCCTTAATCTGTCTTCCCTCATGATCCAGGTGATAATGATCCCTGTAAATCAGCTCTGACAGCGGCACAAAGGTATAGCCCTGATCCTTCAGGTTCTGAATCAGCTTATCCAGCGCCTCAGATGTGAATTTCGCTCCATTATGGCACAAAACAATTGATCCGCTTCCCAGATGCTTATGTCCGGTAACTGTCTTAATGATGGAATCCACTCCGTAATCCTTCCAGTCCAGCGAATCCACGTCCCATTGAATCGGGTAATATCCACATTCTTTAGCAACCTTAATTACCGCATTATCATAATCCCCATATGGCGGGCGAAACAGGAACATTTCATAACCGGTCAGTTCCCGGACCTTTTCATGGACCTTCATCAGTTCCTCTTTCTTTTCTTCATCAGAAATCTGGCTCATATTCTTATGGTTTTCGCTGTGGTTTCCCAGATCATGCCCATCTGCGAGGATGGCCTTGACGTCCTCGGGATAGCTCTCCACCCAGCCTCCGGTCATAAAAAAGGTCACTTTCACATTATTCTTTTTAAGGATTTCGAGAATCTTCTTCGTATCCTCATTTCCCCATGCCGCATCAAAGGTGAGTGCAATCTTCTTTCCATCCGCCTCATCCGTTTTCACACAGTAAATCGGCAGCTCCCGGTTTCCGACCGTGTTACTTGCATGCACGCTGTCTCCCCAGAACACCACTGCTCCACGCAGAAGTGCGGCGGCGACAAGCAGAAATGCCGTATTCCGCAAAAGCAGCATGCAGACTCTTTTCTGATAATCCGGACGTTTCTCCCCATCTTGTCTTTTCCACTCTTCCTTCCAATGCACATGCAGACCATCCGTCAGATTTTTTCCCGTCAGTTTCCATTTTTCTATGTATTTGCTCATAAGAAATCCCGGTATATTTTTTATACAAAATATGCTGGGATCTCTTGTCCTTATGCCAGATCAATGTATGATAAGGACTATTTCTGTTGCGTTTGTGATCCACAATTTGGGTACCGGCTCTCATGCTTTCCAGGCAGCTTCTTTATCATATTACAATGACAGCGATCTGCGATCTCATTCCATTCACAGAAATACCGCAGCCAGAAGCGGCATGGTGATCACAGACAGCACCGTAGTAAGCGCTACGCCGCGGGAAGCCGTTTCATAATCCCCACCATACTGCTGAGCGAGCATCGCCGTCATACTTCCTGCCGGAGTTGCCATCATCACAAGGCACACACCCCGTAAAATTTCCTGCTCTGCCACACGATTCACCATGATCATCCAGACAGCCGGAAGAAGCAACAGCTTCACCAGCGAAAACAGTAACAGCTTCTTATCCAGAAACAGCTCCTTTAACGGCATCTGTGCAAGGGATGCTCCGATAATCATCATACTTAACGGAGCCGTAAGATTCCCCAGATTCGTAATGAATGCCTGCAAAAAAGAAGGCACCGGAATCTGCAGAAAGTAAATCAGCATAGCGGCAATACAGGCGATCACTCCGATATTGAAGATCTTTTTCACAACTTCCGCTATTTCCTGTATCTTCCCATGCTGCTCCCTGTTACTTTCTTTATTTTCAAACTTCTCATTCACAGTTTCTGTTATGCTTTGCACATTCTGACATTTCCCGGTCTTTCCGGTCATCTCTGTTTTTCCATCCAACTCTGGTTTTCCATCCGGCTCTGCTTTCTCGTAAGTATCCGGCCTTCTTGTCAGCACCGCCACTCCATAGGTATAAATCAGAATATTAAACGGAATTTGAAAGACTGCTCCATACAAAAGCGCTCCATTGCCGTACATGGCTGCCAGTACCGGAAATCCCATAAATCCAATGTTGGCAAAAACGGTCATCGCTGCATAGGCTCCACGGCTCTCCTTCCGTATACGCAAAATCTTTGGAAGAAGCTGTGCCACAACAAGTAAAAACACATACATCAAAGCCACAATTGCAAGCGTCTGTAACAGTTCCTTTCCCCTCATCTGCTGGTCAGTCAGTGCACTGCTTAAAATCATACAGGGATTGGCTACATTCACCACAATCGCAGAAACCTTTTTGCTTACCTCTTCAGTAAGAATCTGCTTTTTATAACATAAATATCCAACCGCCATCATCAGAAACATCACGGTCATCTGCTGCAGCATCACCATACCAGAACCCTCACATTCACTTTTCCTTTCTTGCTTAACCCTTTTGCGCCCTCATAGGAAAACTTCCCATAGCCACGGACGGTAATCTGATCACCCTCCTTCAAAGCCCGGCTGTTATTCTCACACAGTCTTCCGTTAATAAACACTTTCTGCTCCCGGAACAGTTCATTACTCTCCGTCCGTGAAAGATGATACACGCCCGCAATCAGCGCATCTGTCCGTTCGGAGCTGATCTGGATAAGCTTTTCCTCCGGCTCCTTCTGTAAAAACGTCGGCGGCTCTTCACAGACCGTACACTGTACGCTTGTATGCCGGATCCGTGTAAGATTCTCGATAATGTAATCCGCCATGCTTTTCAGACAGAACAGATACCCCGTCTTGTCCTCAATATAAATATCTCCCAGCGTACTCCGTTCAATCCCAAGGTTCATGAGTGCCCCAAGAAAATCCCGGTGTGTCAGCGCATCTGCAAACTTATTCATTAACGGTGCCATTCTGATACAACAGATCGGGAACTCCCATTCCTCACCAAACCGGATCACCGCCCGCTCGCAGCCCTCCTGACCTCCAAAAACGCAGTATGGTACATACGAAAAGTCCATGGAATAAAAGACGGACTGCTCCGGCAGACTTAAGAAACCTGTAAAGGTTGCAATATGACTCTGATCCGCTTTCCGCGCCAGATCTGTAAAATGCTTTCTTAATATCTGATCATCTTCGTTTTTCAATGAATTTCCTCTTTCCTTTGTTGCTCTTGTTTATTCTGTGCTATACTATATCCAATGGAGAAATTCTCTCTAAAGCTCATTGTACCATAAAACAGAACGATTCAGAACTACACAAATTGAGTAACAGTTCAGCCATGCAGAAACTTAGGATTCTAAATAATTATCAAATTGGAAAGGATGGATACTATGGATTTCAAGGATGCGCTGCGAAGCATCATTAAGCCGCATAATGAAGACCCCTTAGAGCGTCTTACGACTCCCTTTGGAGAGTCGCTTTCAAAGGATAAGGTACTTACGGAATACCCGCGCCCCCAATTTGAACGCCCATCCTATATCAACTTAAATGGCTTATGGGATTACGCCATCCAGTCGAAAAAAGGATTTCCTGATCGCTACGATGGACAGATTCTCGTTCCTTTTTCCCCTGAGGCGATCCTGTCGGGTGTGGAACGCCAGCTGCAGCCGGACGAATACCTCTGGTACCGCCGTCTGCTCCCGGTTGACGAAATGGATCTCTTTAATGGCCACCGTCTGATCCTTCATTTCGGTGCAATCGACTATGAAGCCGACATTTTTCTCAACGGAAACAAAGTAACATCCCATCGTGGCGGGTACCTTCCCTTTGACTGCGATATTACAGATTTTCTGGAAAAATGTGAGAACGAGCTGATGGTACGTGTCAGCGATCCAAGCGATGAAAGCTCCCAGAGCCGTGGGAAACAGATTTTAAAGCGTGGCGGTATCTTTTATACGGCACAGAGCGGCATCTGGCAGACCGTCTGGATGGAATGGATCCCTGCCACCCACATTGATCATATCACTATAGAACCCGACTTTGACCGGCAGGAGGTGTTCATTGAGGTCGATACGGCCCTGTGTGATGCACTTCCAATGCTGCGCATCTGTGTCATGGCACCGGATGAAAGACAGGTATTGTTCCAGCAGTCCCTGACTCCGAAGAGTAACCTTACCGATGTGCACAGACACCATGTGCAGTCCCAGTCCTACGATTTCACCGTTTCTATTCCGGATGAACTGTTTTTCCCATGGACTCCGGAAACTCCCGCGCTTTATCCGGTAACGGTAACCTTAGGCAAAGACGAGGTGAAGACCTACTTTGCCCTGCGCACCTATACCATTGAATTATCGGAGGATAAACCGGTCTTCTGCCTCAATCACAAGCCTTATTTCCTCATGGGTGTCTTAGATCAGGGCTACTGGTCGGACGGATTAATGACCGCTCCCTCTGATGAAGCATTGCTCTATGATATCACAACCATGAAAAAACTGGGCTTTAATATGATGCGTAAGCACCTAAAGGTCGAATCGGCAAGATGGTATTACCACTGTGACCGCCTTGGCATGATCGTCTGTCAGGATATGATTAACGGCGGCGGCCAGTATCGGATGCCGTTTATCAACTATCTGCCCACGGTATGCCCTTCTTTGGCGCGCCACATCTCCGATCAGGCTTATCACCTTTTTGCAAGAGAGGATGAAAATGCCCGTGACGAGTGGGAGGATGAACTGGCAGATATGATTGATTACCTGAAATTCTTCCCCTCCATTGCCATCTGGTGTCCCTTTAACGAAGGCTGGGGACAGTTTGATTCGGCGCGTATCGCAGAATCCATCCGTGCACAGGATCCGACACGCCTCATCGATGCGGCAAGCGGCTGGTTTGACCAGGGGGCCGGAGACTTTATCAGCGTACACAATTACTTCCGGCGGCTTAAGGTTACTGCCGGAGAATGGAAGAAACATAAGAAGACCCGTGCTTTCTTCCTGTCCGAATATGGCGGCTTCGCCTGTCACATCGACGGGCACAGCAGTGTGGAGCGGATCTTCGGTTACAAGCGTTATGATACAAAGGAAGAATTCTCAAAAGCCTATGATGATCTCATTAAAAAAGCCCTCCTCCCACTACGGGAACAGGGCTTAAGCGGTGCCGTTTATACTCAGGTATCGGATATCGAGGAGGAAGTCAACGGAATCCTCACCTACGACCGGAAGGTCGTAAAACTCCAACTACCGGAGCCTTCCGAAGAACTACTTTCCAAATAATAGTGTTCCAAATCGTAACCTTCAAGATAATAACCTTCAAAATAGCAGCTGCATCACGTAGCTGCTATTTTTTCTCCGTTGAGAGTTCTCTCAAGCTTCCTTCTGACATAAAAGTATGCCGGAACAAGGAAAATATCTGCCATAATCCAGGCAAGCGGGCTTGCAAAGCAAGCTCCGGTAAATCCAAACGCCGGGACAATGAAAATACCCATCAACGTTCTTGCTACCATCTCGAATACTCCTGACAGAATGGCAAAGGTACTGAATCCCATTCCCTGAATCATGTACCGGATCACGTTCACGAATACCAGCGGAACATAGAAAGCCGCATTGATTAACAGGAATTGTCTGGAGCTGTCAAGCAGCTCCTGGCTGGCATCCGTTACGAAAAGTCCGCACAGTGTTCCACCTGCAAAATACAGGATAATAAATGCCAGGATCGAATAGATAATGCCAAAAATACTGCAGGCAAAGAGTCCCTTGCCCAACCGGTCCAGCTTCTTTGCTCCCACGTTCTGACCACCATAGGTTGCCATCGTCGTTCCAAGCGCATCATACGCACAACAGAAGAACATGCTGACCTTGCTTCCCGCAGTAACGGCCGCAACGGCTGTGGCTCCAAGAGTATTTACGGAAGTCTGTAAGATAACCGAGCCGATTGCAGTAATGGAATACTGCAATCCCATCGGCACACCCATGGCACACAGCATACCGATATGAGGCATACTAAGCTTCCATTCATCCTTTGTAATACGAAGAATTTCAAATTTCTTCATCATATAAATCAGACAGAGAATGCCTGAAATCAACTGGGAAGCAACCGTTGCAACCGCTGCTCCGGAAACCCCCATATGCAGATTGATGATGCAGATCAGATCCAGTGCAATATTAATTGCAGAGGAAATAATCAGGAACACCAACGGAATCTTGCTGTTTCCCATCGAACGCATGATGCCGGACAGAATATTATAAAGGTAGGTCGCCGGGATTCCTAAAAACACAATAAAGATATACTGATAAGAATACTCAAAAATATCCTCCGGCGTCTTCATCCATGTTAAAATATTGCGGCACAGAATACATACCACCACAGTAATTACCAGGGACATGACAATTCCGAGCCATACACAGTTCGCCACATATTTGCGCATGTCCGAATAATCCTTTGCACCAAAACGCTGTGCAATCGGAATCACACATCCACCGCACACACCCATTACAAATCCGACAATCAGGAAGTTAATGCTTCCGGTTGCGCCAACGCCCGCAAGGGCATTCATTCCCAGCGTTCTTCCCACAATAAAGGTATCTACCACACTGTAAAACTGCTGAAAAATAAATCCGATCAGTAGCGGCATGGAAAAGCTTAAAATCAATTTCATGGGAGATCCCACGGTCATATCCTTTGTTGCACTCTTTGCCATATCTTACTCCTTTAACCTTACTACAAGTGCTCCACACAAAAAGCGTGAATATACTATATTGTAGTATACTCACGCTTTGCCTGATTTCTAGTAAATTTTCATCTGATAACTGTACAAATCTAC
>USDI01000070.1 GCA_900553305.1 uncultured Lachnospiraceae bacterium | reverse complement strand
ATGCGGTGCTAAGGAGACTACCGCACAGGATACAACGGCACAGGAGGATACCACACAGGCAGAGGAAACACAGAATGACAGCGAACAGGCAGATGCTTCCGCAGAGGGCAGAACCTTTACCGTTGGATTTGATGCAGAGTTCCCGCCTTATGGTTATATGGATGAGAATGGGGAATATACAGGCTTTGACTTAGAGCTTGCTGCCGAGGTATGCAACCGTAACGGATGGACACTCGTAAAGCAGCCGATCGACTGGGATGCCAAGGATATGGAATTAAGCTCCGGTTCCATTGACTGTATCTGGAACGGATTCACCATGAACGGACGTGAAGATCAGTACACCTTCACCGTTCCTTATGTAGATAACAGTCAGGTATTTGTTGTAAAGGCAGATTCCGGAATCACATCTCCAGCAGATCTTGCAGGTAAGATCGTCGGAGTGCAGAAGGATTCTTCCGCACTGGCAGCCCTCGAAGGAGATGCAGCAGATCTGGCAGCAACCTTTGCAGAGATGACACAGTTTGCAGATTACAATACCGGATTCCTGAACCTGGATGCAGGTGCCGTGGATGCGATTGCTGTAGATATCGGAGTTGCAGATTATCAGTTGGAATCAAGAGGGGACGGTTTTGTGATCCTTGATGAAAAGCTTGCAACTGAACAGTATGGTATCGGCTTTAAGCTTGGTAACACCGAATTAAAGGATCAGGTAGAATCCACCCTGCTTGAGATGGCAGAGGACGGAACCTTTATGGAAATTGCAAAGAAGTATGGCTTGGAGGACAGCGTTTGCTTAGGCAAATAAAGAAGTGTTCCAGGGGCAGAATGAAGATTCTGCCCCTGAATAGTTATGTCAACTTAAATACACAGGAGTAGGGTATGAATTTTCAGACAATTATATTGCAATTGGGACAGGGAATGTTGGTAACGGTAGAAATCTTTTTTCTGACGTTATTTTTTTCGTTACCATTGGGACTTTTGGTGGCTTTTGGCAGAATGTCAAAAAATGTGTTGCTAAAAGGTATCAGTAAGATATATATTTCTATTATGAGAGGTACGCCGCTGATGCTGCAGTTGATTGTGGTATACTTCGGACCGTACTATTTATTTGGCAGTAATCTGAAGGGATACCGGTTTCCTGCGATCATTATTGCCTTTGCGGTGAACTATGCAGCATACTTCGCAGAGATTTACCGTGGAGGAATTGAATCCATGCCGGTGGGACAGTATGAGGCCGCAGAAATTCTGGGCTATGGGAAGGTGCAGACCTTCTTCAAGATCATTTTCCCACAGGTGATGAAACGGATTCTGCCGTCGATTACGAATGAAACGATTACCTTAGTGAAGGATACGTCTCTTGCCTTTGTTTTGTCGCAGGCAGAGATGTTTACGCTTGCCAAGCAGATTGCAGCAGCCGAAACGAGCATTATGCCGCTGATGGCAGCCGGTGTGTTTTATTATATCTTTAACCTGCTTGTGGCAGCGATTATGGAACGGATTGAGAAATCCATGGACTATTATCATTAGGAGGTGGCCGGAATGAGTGAAACTTTATTACAGATGAATCATATCAGAAAGCATTTCGGTGACCTGCATGTACTGGAGGACATTTCCTTAGAGGTGCACCGCGGTGAGGTGGTTTCGATCATCGGACCGTCCGGTTCCGGAAAGTCCACGATCCTTCGATGTGCAACTTTACTTGAAAAGATGGATGGAGGAGACCTCATTTATCTTGGAGAAGCAGCAGCGAAGGAAGAGAATGGAAAGTGTGTGTATGCCTCCAAGGCGAAATTAAAGCAGATCCGCAAGTATTTCGGACTGGTTTTCCAGAATTTCAATCTGTTTCCGCATTATACCGTATTGAAGAATATTACAGACGCACCGGTCTGTGTCGATAAAGTACCGAAGGAAGAGGCTGTGGAGAGAGCAAAGAAGCTTTTAGAGCAGCTTGGACTTGCCGATAAGGCAGATGCCTATCCGTGCCAGCTTTCCGGAGGACAGCAGCAGAGAGTTTCGATTGCAAGGGCACTGGCCCTGCAGCCCCAGATTCTCTTTTTTGATGAACCTACTTCCGCACTTGATCCGGAGCTTACGGTGGAGGTGCTTAAGGTTATTAAGGAACTGGCAAAGCAGCATATGACCATGATCATTGTCACACATGAAATGCAGTTTGCAAAAGAAGTGTCTGACAAAATCATTTTCATGGAAGGCGGTCATATTAAGATGCAGGGAACTCCGGAGGAGATTTTTGCTTCTGAAAATGAACGGGTGAAGGAATTTATCGGAAAACTGAACGCCTGATCGGATTTTATTGCTTGTAAAGAACATGGGGAGACCGATGTTTCTTTCAAATATAAACTTTCAAATGGAGGATAATCATGAAAAAAATGGAACAGCTTTATGAAGGAAAGGCAAAGAAGGTATTTGCAACAGAGGATCCGGATGTTGTTATCGTGGATTACAAGGATGATGCAACTGCTTTCAACGGCGAAAAGAAGGGAACCATCGTAGGAAAGGGTGCCATCAACAACCGTATGACCAATCACGTATTCAAGCTTCTGGAAAAGGAAGGGGTACCAACCCATCTGATTGAGGAACTGAGTGACCGTGAAACTGCTGTAAAGAAGGTCGATATTGTACCTTTAGAGGTTATTATCCGTAATGTGGCCGCAGGAAGCTTCAGCAAGCGTCTTGGAGTACCGGAGGGAACCCCCTTTAAAGAGCCTACCATTGAGTTCAGTTATAAAAATGATGCTTTGGGTGATCCGCTGATCAACAGCTACTTCGCTGTTGCCCTGGGACTTGCTACCTGGGAGGAGATCGATACCATTAAAAAGTATGCCTTTAAGGTAAATGAGGTACTGAAGGCTTATTTCCTTCAGGCAGATATCAGGCTCATTGACTTCAAGATTGAGTTTGGCCGTTTTCATGGAGAGATCCTCTTAGCTGATGAAGTATCTCCGGATACCTGTCGCCTGTGGGATGTCAACACCAATGAAAAGCTGGACAAGGACCGTTTCCGCCGTGACCTTGGAAATGTAGAAGAAGCTTACAACGAAGTATTCAAGAGACTTGGACTGGCATAGGAGGAAGGGAATGAGCACAGACAGATATGTAAGTCCTTTGTCAGAGCGTTATGCAAGTAAGGACATGCAGTATATCTTTTCTCCGGATATGAAGTTCCGTACCTGGCGTAGGCTCTGGATTGCACTGGCAGAGACCGAGATGGAATTAGGACTTTCCCAGGATGGAAAGCCGGTTATTACCAAAGAACAGATTGATGAATTAAAGAGTCATGCCGATGACATTAACTATGATGTGGCAAAAGCAAGGGAAAAGGAAGTTCGTCATGATGTCATGAGCCACGTTTATGCTTACGGACAACAGTGCCCGAAGGCTGCCGGCATTATCCACCTTGGTGCAACAAGCTGCTATGTGGGAGATAATACCGATATTATTGTGATGACAGAAGCGCTCCGTCTTGTGAAGAAAAAGCTTATTAATGTATTAAAAGAGCTTGCAGATTTTGCAGATAAATATAAGGCACAGCCGACGCTGGCCTTTACCCATTTTCAGCCGGCACAGCCGACTACTGTTGGAAAGCGTGCAACCTTATGGATGCAGGAGTTCTGTCTGGATCTTGAAGATCTTGATCATGTTCTTTCCGGCATGAAGCTCCTTGGCTCCAAGGGAACCACAGGAACACAGGCTTCTTTCCTGGAGCTGTTTAACGGCGATCAGGAAACCATTGATAAGATTGATCCGATGATTGCACAGAAAATGGGCTTTAAGGAATGCTATCCGGTTTCCGGACAGACCTATTCCCGTAAAGTAGATACGAGAGTTGCCAATGTCCTTGCCGGAATTGCAGCCAGTGCCCATAAGATGTCCAATGACATCCGCCTGCTGCAGCACCTTAAAGAAGTGGAAGAGCCGTTTGAAAAGAACCAGATCGGATCTTCCGCCATGGCTTATAAGAGAAACCCGATGAGAAGTGAGCGGATTGCATCCCTTTCACGTTACGTGATGATCGATGCGCTGAATCCGGCGATTACTTCTGCAACCCAGTGGTTTGAACGTACCCTGGATGATTCTGCCAATAAGAGATTATCCATTCCGGAAGCTTTTCTTGCGATTGATGGAATTTTAGACCTGTGTCTGAATGTTGTCGATGGACTGGTGGTTTATCCGAAGGTCATCGAGAAGCATATGTTAAGCGAACTTCCGTTCATGGCAACCGAAAACATTATGATGGATGCCGTAAAGATGGGCGGAAACCGTCAGGAACTGCATGAAAAGATCCGTGAGTTATCCATGGAGGCCGGTAAAAACGTGAAGCAGGAAGGCAAAGAGAACAATCTCCTGGAGCTGATTGCAGCCGATCCGGAATTCCATATGACTCTTGAGGATTTGCAGAAGACCATGGAACCGTCCCGATATGTCGGCCGGTCCAGAGAACAGGTAGAAGCGTTCTTAAGAAAGGTGATTTCACCTATCTTACAGGATAACAGGGATTTACTTGGCGTAGAGGTTGAGATCAACGTTTAAATCATGAGGGTGATTTTTTAAGGAAAGGATTATATTTATGGGTGGATTTTTTGGCGTAGCGTCAAAGAAAGACTGCGTGTTTGATTTGTTTTTCGGTACGGACTATCATTCCCATCTGGGAACCAGAAGGGCAGGTATGGCCGTATATAATAAAGAGGCCGGTTTTGAGAGAGCCATTCACAATATTGAGAATGCTCCTTTCCGGACCAAGTTTGACAAAGATGTAAATGAGATGCAGGGTTATCTTGGGATTGGCTGTATTTCGGATTATGAGCCACAACCGCTGCTTGTACGTTCCCATCATGGAACATATGCGATTATGACGGTCGGTAAGATTAATAACATGGATGCCATTGTAGAGGAGCTGTTTTCCTCAGGGCATTCCCATTTCCTTGAAATGAGCGGCGGGGACATCAATGCAACCGAGCTTGTAGCAGCTATCATCAATCAGAAGGACAATCTGATTGAAGGCCTGCAATATGTACAGGAAGTGATTGATGGTTCCATGACAGTGGCATTGCTGACGCCCAAGGGAATTTATGCTTCCAGAGACCGGCTCGGCCGAACTCCTGTTGTAGTGGGGAAAAAGGAGGATGCTTACTGTATTTCCTTTGAAAGCTTTGCCTATCTGAATCTTGGCTATGTGGATGAAAAGGAGTTAGGTCCCGGAGAAATTGTTATTGTGACTCCGGAATCGGTAACGACTCTGGTTTCACCCGGTAAGGATATGAAGATCTGTACCTTCCTCTGGGTATATTACGGTTATCCGTCTTCTTCCTATGAGGGCATCAGTGTAGAAAAGATGCGTTACAACTGTGGTGCTCTTCTTGCAAAACGGGACGATGCGCATCCGGATAATGTAGCCGGTGTTCCGGATTCCGGTGTGGCCCATGCGATCGGATATTCCAATGCGTCCGGAATTCCCTTTTCCAGACCGTTTATCAAGTACACGCCGACCTGGCCGCGTTCCTTTATGCCGACGATTCAGAGCCAGCGTAATATGATTGCGAAAATGAAGCTGATTCCGGTGCATGATCTGATTCAGGATAAGAGTCTTCTGCTGATCGATGATTCCATTGTGCGTGGTACACAGCTTCGGGAAACGACCGAGTTTCTTTACCAGAGCGGAGCAAGAGAAGTCCATATCCGTACGGCATGCCCGCCGTTATTATATGGATGTAAATACCTGAATTTCTCACGATCTTCTTCGGAAATGGAACTGATTACCAGAAGAACGATTAAGGAAATGACCGGAAACGCAGCCAATGTAAATTTAAGTGCGTATTCCAATCCGGACTCTCCTGAGTATCAGGAGATGGTAAAGCGGATCGGAGTACAGTTGAACTTTACTTCCTTACGGTTCCACCGTCTCGATGATATGATCGAATCCGTTGGAATCGACCGCTGCAAGCTCTGTACCTACTGCTGGGATGGCAGGGAATAAGAGAAGCACGGAACAAAAGCAATAGACATTTTAAGAAAAGTGTTTAAAAAATAAGCAAAGTTAAGACAATGTATGAATTTCATACATTGTCTTTTTTTTGTCCATTTATCTTTAAAAACGGTTTAGGTATGCTGAAATTAGGAAAACGCAAGAGTGTGAACTGTGAATCCGTTACATTTTACATAAGAAGCAGGAGGATACGAAAATGGGATCTATGACACATGCAGCAGGAAGAGCTGCCTTTAGTACAGCACTGGATGTTACCTTACGGAATCTCAATAAGAATCCGGAGGGTGAAATTGTAAAGTTGATTGATCTGATGCAGAAATATATGGATGGCGAAAAAATTGATATTGACTATGACAAAGCAAAGCAGATGGTCTGTGATCAGGACGGAACCTTAAACAAGTATATTCACCGTCTCTTAGATGAGGTCGATCCGCATGTCTTAAAAATGACGGCTTTAAACCTTGGCTATGAGGCCTTTTTCCATGGAACGAAGACAATCCGGAAGACAAGAGAAATACAGAAGTGCAACATTCCGTGGCTGATTCTGATGGATCCGACAAGTGCCTGCAACCTGCATTGCACCGGATGCTGGGCGGCAGAGTACGGTAACCGCTTAAACCTGACTTTCAAGGAAATGGATGACATCATTACCCAGGGAAAGGAACTCGGTATTTACTTTTACATGTTTACAGGCGGTGAACCATTGGTTCGTAAGGACGATATTTTAAGGTTGTGTGAAAAGCATCACGATTGTGCATTCCTTGCTTACACGAATGGGACGCTGGTGAATGAAGCGTTTTGCCAGGAGATGGTAAAGCTTGGAAATCTTTATCTGGCAATCAGTCTCGAAGGATTTTCAGAGGTAAATGACCTGCGTCGTGGAACTGGTGTATTTGAGAAGGTAATGCATGCGATGGATCTGCTGAAGGAGTATGGACTGATCTTCGGAACATCCATCTGTTATACATCACAGAATATTGAAACCGTAACCAGTGATGAATTCATTGATCTGATTGTGGAAAAGGGATGTCGTTATTCCCTGTATTTCCATTATATGCCGGTAGGAAATGATGCCGCTGTAGAGCTTCTGCCTACCATGGAGCAGAGAAAATATATGCGTGAGCGTGTACGTGAAATCCGTAACATGACACATGGCAGGGGCATCTTTACCATGGATTTCCAGAATGATGGGGAATATGTCGGCGGATGTATTGCCGGTGGACGTAACTACTTCCATATCAATGCGAACGGTGATGCAGAGCCCTGTGTATTCATTCATTATTCGAATGCAAACATCAGGACAAGCAGCCTGCTTGAGATTCTGCATTCGCCGCTGTTTATGGCATACTATAATAACCAGCCGTTCAATGAGAATCATTTAAGACCTTGCCCGATGCTGGAAAATCCGGAGATTCTGCAGCGCATGGTGAAGGAAACCGGAGCAAAATCGACCGATCTCCAGTCCCCGGAAACGGCAGAGCATCTGTGTGAGAAGTGTCATGCCTATGCAAAGCAGTGGGAACCGGAAGCTGAAAAGCTCTGGAATGCAACGCCGCATAAGAAGCCGAGCTATGAGAACTATAAGAAGGCTGACTAAGCAGAAATAGAAAAGATATATGAAAAGAGAAAAAGGAAAAGGGAAGAAAAGAAAATATAGCGGAATCATCAGTCTGCTGCTGGTAGGGATCCTGCTGGCGGCAGCACTGGTTTTTTACCGGGATTCTTTAGAAGACATTGTGAGTGGAATTCAGGCATTGTCTTTCTACGAGATTGCCATATGCTGTCTGTTTGCAGGCGGCTTTTTCTTTATACAAGGAGCAGTCATGCAGGGCGTGGTACGGTTATCCGGGAGCGCCTATCCGCTTTGGGAGTCAATAAAGGTTGCCTATTGCTGCGAATTTTACCGTCTGATTACGTTGGGGAGTGGGTCCGGAATTGCCCAGATTTATTATCTGTCGAAAAAGCATATTCCACCGGCACAGGGAACCGGCGTTTCGATGATTCAGTTTGTGTTAAAGAAGATTGCCGTGATGCTTCTTGGTGTGAGTGGATTCCTGTTTCTGCTTACATCCGGAAGGATGGGAGAGATCTGTAATTCCTATGGGAAATATATGGTACTGGGTGTCCTCATCACCTTTGTGATTGTAGCAGCCATGCTTTCCGTTGCGGCTTCTTCTAAGGTGCTGCAATTTGTGGGCTGGCTATGTGATAAGCTGTCCATAAAATTCCCCTCTTTACAGAAAACACTGCAAAAAGGAAAAGAACAGGCAAAGCTTTTAAATGATACCGGGAAGGTAGTCTTTCAGAAAACAGGCGACGTCCTTCTGGTTTTGCTTAAAAGCATGGTGATGCTTCTTATGGTGTATCTTATTCCGGCCTATATGTTCCGTGGACAGGAGTTTCCGGATTTCTTCTTAAATGTTTGTCTGATGGCAGTTACTTATATGCTTGCCGGCGTGATTCCGGCACCCTCCGGAATCGGTTCGCTGGAATTCGTTTTCCTTCTTTTGTTTGGTTTCTTCTTACCGGAATCCGTGACCGTACCGGCAATTCTGGTATTCCGTTTCGTGACCTGGATTGTACCGTTTGCAATTGGTGGACTTATTGTGCTCTTGCAGAGAATGAAAGAGGTGGTGTATAATAAGCCAAAAGAAAACCAATGGAGAGAAGAGAGTAAAGATGGGAAAGATCATAATTCAAAATGAAACCACAAAAGATCCAATCAGTCTGATCGGGCGTGAAGCCGGTGTATGCTGGGGAGCAGACATCACGAAGGTTGACCGTAACTATAAGAGAGGTCTGGACTGTCTTTCTTCCGGACATGGAAGAACCTGGGAGTATCCGCAGGTTTATATGATTCTCGAAGGATATTCCGCAAGAGTGATCCGTGAATTATACACTCATATCGGAGGCAACCCGACAAGACTGCAGGCGTCCACCAGATATATCAATTATCAGAAGGGCTTTCCGTATGTGACACCGCCGACGATTGCCGGTAACGAAGAGGCGAAAGCAATTTATGACCATGCCATGGAAGAGATTCTTACGGCAATGCAGAAGTTAGAAGCGATGGAACTGCCGCGTGAAGATGTGGGCATGCTTCTTCCGCTTGGAATGGAAAGTAAGGTGGTACTTCGTACCAATTTAAGGAATCTCGTGGATATGTCCCATCAGAGACTCTGTACGAGAGCATATTGGGAGTTCCGCCAGCTGATGAACGATATGAAGACGGAACTCAGTAATTATTCGGAAGAGTGGAAGTTCTTAACCGAAAATTATTTCCAGCCGAAGTGCGAGGTTACAGGATTCTGTACCGAGACAAAGTGTTGTGGACGGAAGCCGAAGAAGGAAGTGTAATTTTTCGGGATAGAATGAGGCATTTGAGTTGAGGTTATGGTTAGTTATAACATAGCATAAAGGATATATAATTTTAGGTGTGTATAAGAGGGCAGCATGGAAGGGATTCTGTGCTGTCTGTTTTTGTTTGGGATAGATGCAAAAGAATTACAGAATAGGTGCACATACACTTTCCTGTCAGAGCTGATCTACGGAACTAAGAAGTTCTATTTGTTTTGTAGAAGGTTAGTGTATAGGTACGCAAACAGGTCAACGAGCCATCCAGGCACGATTGCCACTGGATTGGACATCCGTGTCCAATCCTTGCTGTATGATGAAACAAAACAGAAGAACTTCTAAGTCCCTGCATAAGCTCATCCAGAAAAGTGTATGGCACCCATGCAGGACGGTTCTTTATTGGCTGTGTAGAGTGTTACTGGGGATTTTGCACAGTTTCATAATGTTCATTTAATGATATTCATAATTTTAACCAATAACCTACAACATTCCGTAAGAATAAAATATATCATTTGAGATATCATCAGAAAGGCTTAGCCGCAGTCAATAAATCATTACACTATTGTACCATGCCTTGACATGTTCATAGTAATCGGTAATATCTATGATATTGGTTCTATCAATCTGCTCA
>USDI01000069.1 GCA_900553305.1 uncultured Lachnospiraceae bacterium | reverse complement strand
AGAGGAGCGATATGATATGTGTCAGGCTTTACAGGAATTAAGAGACATATTTGAATGGTCCCGTCATATATTGATAAAAATAAATGAATGGGACAACATGATGAGTATCAGTACCGATAAAAAATTAGAGCTGCTACGGGGTATTCGTCTGGAAAATCAGAGGAATCATCAGCTTATGCAGGAACGACAGCACATTTTGGAAGCTCCTTCTTTCAGGGAGACTTCAATGGGAAACATGGATCGTGGAAAAGGTACTTCTCCGGGATGGAGGAGCTTGCGGTTCCGGATTTTTGTTTCCTTTTTGTTGTTGGGTGGATTTATTGTTGCCCACAAAATGGAATGGCACTATCGTGACATCGACTGTGGTGTGTTCTTACAGCAGATGAATCAGTCCGTATCCTTCGAACAGCTCATGCAGGATGGAAGGGCCTTATTGAACCATGAGAAAGCTTCAGTTAAGTGAAGAAATTTTAATGCAGGTGGAAAAGCCTGCCCGTTATATTGGAAACGAAGTCAATGCAGTTATGAAGAATCCGGAAGAAGTGGAGGTCCGGTTTGCCATGTGCTTCCCGGATGTGTATGAAATCGGCATGTCCCATCTTGGCATTCAGATTCTTTATGATATGCTGAATTCCTTTGAGGATGTATGGTGTGAACGCGTGTATTCCCCATGGGTGGATCTTGACCGGATCATGAGAGAAAAACATATCCCGCTTTTTGCGTTGGAATCGCAGGATCCGATTAAGGAGTTTGATTTCCTTGGAATTACAATCCAGTATGAAATGTGTTATACGAACATTTTACAGGTGCTGGATTTATCCGGCATTCCGCTCCTTGCCAAGGACCGTACCGGTAAAGATCCGATTGTCATCGGTGGCGGCCCGTGTACCTATAATCCGGAGCCGATCGCCGATTTCTTCGACATCTTCTATATTGGAGAGGGCGAGACCCGCTACCGGGAACTGATTGATCTTTATAAGGAATGTAAGAAGAAGGGTCTCAGCCGTCAGGACTTTTTACGGAAGGCAGCCTGCATTCCCGGAATGTATGTACCTTCCCTTTACGAGGTTACCTACCACGAGGACGGTACAATCGCAGAACGTAAGAAGCTCGTACCGGAAATTCCGGATGTGATTCATAAAGAGCTGGTCTGTGATGTTTCCGAAACGTATTATCCGGAAAAACCGGTCGTTCCGTTTATTAAGGTAACCCAGGATCGAGTTGTACTTGAAATCCAGAGAGGCTGCATCCGTGGCTGCCGGTTCTGTCAGGCAGGACAGTTGTATCGTCCGGTGCGGGAACGGAGCCTTGACTATCTGGAAGATAAAGCCATTAAATTATTAAAGAATACCGGACATGAAGAAATTTCCTTAAGTTCGTTAAGCTCAAGTGACTACACAAAGCTTCCGGAACTTCTGGATTTTCTGATTGACGAATGTGAACGCCGGAAGGTCAATATATCCCTTCCTTCCTTGCGGATTGATGCATTCTCCTTAGATGTCATGAATAAGGTGCAGGATGTCAAAAAGAGCAGTCTGACCTTTGCGCCGGAAGCGGGAAGCCAGCGTCTGCGTAATGTGATTAACAAGGGATTGACCGAAGAAGTCATCCTGCATGGCGCCCATCTTGCCTTTGAGGGGGGCTGGACCAGGGTAAAGCTTTACTTTATGCTCGGACTTCCTTTTGAAACCGAAGACGATATCCGTGGCATTGCCGAACTCTGTAATAAAATTGCAGCCGAATTTTATGAGACAGTTCCCAAAGAAAAACGAAACGGAAGGGTACAGATCGTGGCAAGTACCTCGTTCTTTATCCCTAAGCCGTTCACCCCGTTCCAGTGGGCACCCCAGTGTACGAAGGAACAGTTCCTGGAAAAAGCCTACCTTACAAGAACCTCGATCATCAGCCAGTTAAACCAGAAGAGTATCAAATACAACTGGCATGAGGCCGATGTGAGTGTTCTCGAAAGCGTTCTTGCAAGAGGTGACCGGAAGTTAAACAAAGCCATTTTACGCGCCTATGAAAGAGGCTGTATGTATGATGCGTGGAGCGAATATTATAAGCATGAGGTATGGCTTTCCGTTTTTGAAGAATCATTCCTTCGCGAGTCTCTTGTTGTGATTAACATCCGTGAGGATGATGAAGTTTTTCCATGGGATTTCCTGGACTGCGGCGTAACCAAAGAATTCCTTTTACGGGAATGGCACAAGGCGCAGGAAGAGACCGTAACCCTAAACTGCAAACAGCAGTGTAACGGATGCGGCGCGGCCAAATATCATACGGGAATCTGTATGGAACCACGTACCGGTAAAGGAGCGGAAGAATAAGTAATGAAAGTCAGAGTAAAATTTTCAAAATACGGTCCGATAAAGTTCATCGGACATCTGGATGTGATGCGTTATTTCCAGAAAGCCATCCGCAGGGCAGAAATTGATGTGGCCTATTCCGAAGGATTTTCTCCGCACCAGAAACTTTCCTTTGCGGCTCCGTTATCGGTTGGACACACGAGCAGTGGGGAATACTTTGATCTGGAGCTTTGCAGCTTAAACAGTACCGAAGAATTAAAGACGGCTTTACAGTCTGCCATGGTGGAAGGAATTGATATTCTCGATGTCCGGCTTTTAGACGATGACGAGGGCAATGCCATGGCAAGCGTAGAGGCTGCATCCTATTATGTGACCATCCGTGACGGTGTTGAGCTTCCGGATGGATTTATGGAGAAGCTGCCTGCTTTTTATGAACAGGACAATATTCCTGTCATAAAAGAAACCAAGCGCGGTCATAAGGAAATCAATTTAAAAGAAAGTATTTATGAGCTGTCTGTGGTATCGTGTGCGCTCGGAAAAGCAGACGAAGAAGTAAAGGAACGGATCTATATGAAACTAAATGCCAGCAGTGGCGGAAATATCAAGCCGGGCTTTGTACTCGAGAGCTTCTGTAATTCCATTTCCTATGAAATGCCGCCATTTGGCTATACGGTTCACAGAATTGAAACCTATCGGGAACGGGAAGGAGAGTTCGTACCACTGTTATGGGAAAAATCATAGTCATTCGTAAAGCAGACCGTATTCTGGTGTTCACCTTTTCGGATTACCGACCCGATGCACTGCAGGTATTTTATTCACCGGGAGAAGGCGATCTGGTGGGAAATGTATATGTTGGACGCGTGGATCGCGTATTACCGTCCATGGGAGCTGCCTTTGTGGCCGTGCGTAAGGATCAGAATGTGTATCTCCCCCTTTCACCGGAGATTTCCCTGAAAGCAGGAGATGAAATTCTTATCCAGATTGAACGGATGGGCATGGGAGACAAGCTCCCGACCGCGAAAACTGATATTGACCTGGTCGGTCGTTACAGTATCTGCCGTGTAAACGGAAAAGGTATGCATTTTTCAAAAAAGCTGTCCCCTTCAGTGGTTACTGCCTTTAAAGAAGCTTTATCTTCCAGAGGAATGGCCGGAAGACGGGACTTCGGCTTCACCATCCGTACGAACATAGATGCCCTGAAGGACTATGAGGAAGCCTTTCACGAAATGAAAGAGCTGATCGGGAATGCGGCAAGGATCAAAGAAGCCTCATCCCACCGGAGTATTTACAGTTGTCTGTATCAGGACACGCCGGAATACCTTTCCTATATCAAAGGAATTCCGCTTGCTTCCTATGAAGAGATCGTGACGGAGGATCCCGGAATTTATGAAGAGCTGCAAAAGCTTTTTCCGGCAGAAAAGCTCCGGCTTTATACCGATGCATCCTATCCGCTTGAAAAACTGTATTCCATTTCTACTCATTTAAAAGAAGCACTGTCCGAAAAGGTCTGGCTGAAAAGCGGTGGGTATCTGATCATCCAGAAGACCGAAGCCATGACGGTCATTGATGTGAATTCCGGAAAAGGCAGTGAGAAAAAGGGAAACAGCAAGGAAGACATGGTGTTTGCCATGAACTGCGAAGCGGCTTCTGAAATAGCACGCCAGCTGCGGCTGCGGAATCATTCCGGTATTATCGTGGTGGATTTTATCAATATGGAAGAGGAACCGCATAAACAGCAGTTATTGACCTGTTTCGACCGGTTTCTTAAGGAAGATAAGCTGCCATGCCGTGTCGTGGATCTGACGCCGCTGGGGATTGTCGAGGTCACCCGTAAAAAATTTAATAAGCCTTTAAAAGAAATGCTTGACAACATAGAACTTTAATGGTATTTTAGTTAAGTATGCCGCATAGTGAGGTATAAGTGTGTCTTCAGGACTCCCCGAAACACCACCGAAGCTAGCGAGTAAACCATTTATGGTTAGTATAGGAGGTGCCATATGTACGCAATCATTGCAACAGGTGGAAAGCAGTACAAAGTTTCCGAAGGAGATATCATCAAGGTAGAAAAGCTTGATGCGGAAGCAGGAGCTACTGTAACATTTGACCAGGTTGTCGCTGTAAGCGATAAGGAGCTTAAGGTTGCCGGTGATGTAGCGAACGCAAGCGTAACTGCAACTGTTATGGAACAGGGCAGATATCGTAAGGTGATCGTTTACAAGTATAAGAGAAAAACCGGTTATCATAAGAAGAATGGTCACAGACAAGCATACACTCAGGTTAAGATTGAAAAGATCAACGCATAGTATGCATAGAAACAGGTTAAGATGACAACAGTAACCATTTTACAATCGAAAGACGGGGAATACAGAGGCTTTGTCTGTGCAGGACATGCAGGCTATGCCAATTCCGGCAGTGATATCGTGTGTGCCGCGATTTCTGTTCTGGTAATTAATACCATTAATTCTCTGGATCAGTTAACGAAGGCGTCCCTCGATGTCGAGACGGAAGAAAACGACGGATACATATCCTGTCAGTTTAAGGAGCCTTTAAACGAAGCACAGAAGCTGTTAATGGATTCCTTTGTTCTGGGGATTGAACATGTCGTAGATGGCTACGGCAGTCAGAAGAAATTCTTCAAATCGAAGAAATATTGTGAACTGAAATTTAAGGAGGTGTAGACCATGTTAAATATGAACCTTCAATTTTTCGCTCATAAGAAGGGTGTTGGTTCTACCAAGAACGGTAGAGATTCCGAATCCAAGAGATTAGGTGCGAAAAGAGCTGACGGACAATTCGTAAAAGCAGGTAATATTTTATACAGACAGCGCGGAACCAAGATTCATCCCGGCGTCAACGTTGGACGTGGCGGTGATGATACACTGTTTGCATTAGTTGATGGAGTGCTTAAGTTCGAAAGAAAAGGAAGAGATAAGAAACAGGCTTCCGTTTATCCGGTAGAGAAATAGTACAAAAATGATCAGGCTTCAAACATTTCCGTTTGAAGCCTTTTTGTCATGTAGAGCACTTAGTGAAAACGAGCTGAAAGCGAAGTTTGAACTTAGTGCGAACGGTACCTGTGCACTTAATGAAAACGAGCATAGCGAAGTTTGAATTTAGTGCAGCAGGTAATTATCCCCCTGTAAGACCAAAGGAGGCAGGTCATGTTTGCAGATAGAGCCAGAATTATCGTAAAAAGCGGAAAAGGCGGAGACGGTCATGTATCCTTCCGCAGAGAAAAATATGTACCGAGCGGTGGACCGGATGGCGGCGATGGCGGTCATGGCGGCAGCGTGATTTTAGAGGTCGATGACGGCTTAAATACGCTCGCAGATTATCGTCACGTACGAAAATATCATGCAGAAGATGGCGAAAACGGAAACAAGAAGAAGTGCCGTGGCAAAGACGGTGCCGATATTATTTTGAAGATGCCGGAAGGAACCGTTGTAAAAGAAGCTGAAAGCGGTAAGGTTATTACTGATCTTTCAGGAGAGAATCGCCGTTTTGTCCTGTTACAGGGCGGCAAGGGCGGTAACGGCAATCATCATTACGCAACCAGCACCATGCAGGCGCCAAAATATGCCCAGCCGGGGCAGCCTGCCAAGGAAATGGAGCTTTTATTGGAGCTTAAGGTAATCGCAGATGTCGGTCTTGTAGGATTCCCGAATGTAGGGAAATCCACCTTCCTTACGAAGGTTTCCAATGCCCGTCCGAAGATTGCCAACTATCATTTCACAACCTTAAACCCGCATCTGGGGGTTGTGGATCTGGAAGATGCCAAAGGATTTGTTATTGCAGACATTCCGGGACTCATTGAAGGGGCTTCCGAGGGTGTCGGACTCGGATTTGAATTCTTACGGCATATTGAACGTACCAAGGTTATGATTCACATTGTGGATGTGGCATCAACCGAGGGAAGAGATCCGATTGCAGATATTTATGCAATCAATAAAGAATTGGAAAATTACAATCCCGAAATTGCGAAACGGCCGCAGGTCATTGCCGCAAATAAGACGGATATGATTTTTATACAGGAAGGCGAAGAGGATCCGGTAGAGCGTCTTCGCAAAGAATTTGAACCGAATGGAATCAGGGTTTATCCGATTTCTGCCTTAAGCGGAGAGGGCATCCGCGAGCTGCTTTATGAGGTACGCCATATGCTTGATGGCATCGATGAAAAGCCTATCGTCTTTGAGCAGGAATTCTTCCCGGAATATATGCTGACCGATGGTGATGAGCCATACAGCGTAACCTATGATGAAGAAGCGGATGAATATGTCGTAGAGGGCCCCCGTATCGAAAAGATGCTCGGCTATACCAATCTGGAATCGGAAAAGGGCTTTACCTTCTTCCAGAATTTCCTGAAGTTAAACGGTATTTTGGAACAGTTAGAGGAACTTGGTATTCAGGAGGGAGACACCGTGAGAATGTACGGTCTTTCCTTTGATTATTACAAATAGGAGAACTTGATTATGACAAGTAAACAACGTGCATATTTAAAAGGACTGGCAATGAATATTGAGCCGGTCTTCCAGATCGGCAAGTCCGGACTTACCCCGGAGGTTACCGAGGCCGTCCGCGAAAGCTTTAACCGGAAAGAGCTTGTGAAGCTCGCCGTTCTCAAAAACTGCATGGAAGATCCGAATGCCATGGCACAGATCCTTGCAGAAAGAACCGGCTCCCAGGTGGTACAGGTGATCGGGAAAAAGATTGTGCTTTACAAAGAGAACAAAGATTACAAAAAAATCGAATTACCCAGATAAACCGGAGGAAGCCAATGAAATCTGCTGATATTAAAAAGATCCGAAAGAAAATGGAAAAGACGCTGGATGATGCACGCTTTGAGCATACACTCGGTGTCGCCTACACGGCAGCCTGTCTTGCCATGCGTTATGATATAGACATTACGAAAGCGCAGGTAGCAGGCCTACTGCACGACTGTGCCAAGTGCCTGACGAACGAAAAACGCATTTCCATCTGTAAGAAGCACAATATCCAGATGAACGAAGCCGAACTTAAGAATCCGCAACTCCTTCATGCCAAGGTAGGAAGCTTCCTTGCCATGGAAGAGTTTGACATTCACGATCAGGACATCATCAATGCGATTTTAAACCATACGACCGGAAGACCAGATATGAGTCCTTTGGAGAAGATCATTTATATTGCAGATTATATTGAACCCGGCAGAAAACAGGCACCAAATTTAACACCGATCCGGAAGGTGGCATTTGAGGATCTTAACAAGGCTCTGCTGATGATTCTGGAAGATACGCTTTCTTATCTGGAAAGCACCGGCAGCGTTGTCGATGCCATGACACAGAAAACCTATGATTTTTACAGTCAGTGTTCATAAAGGAGGATTCCATGGGAAAGTTAACTGTAGAAGAAATTAAAAAGATGGCCGGCCTTGCAATTGAAGCATTGGAAGATAAAAAGGCAGAAGATATCCGCGTAATTGACATCAGCGAAGTATCCGTCCTTGCCGATTATTTCCTGATTGCAAGCGGTAAGAACCGTAATCAGTTACAGGCTCTTGCCGATGAAGTCGAAGAAAAGCTCGGCCGTGCAGGATATCCGATGAAACAATCTGAAGGATACGACAGCGCCAACTGGATTCTTCTTGATTTTGGTGATATCATCATTCATCTGTTCGATCAGGAGAACCGTCTGTTCTATGATCTTGAAAGAATCTGGAGAGACGGAAAGCAGATTGATCCGAAGTCTCTTCTTTCCGAATGATTGGTAATTCGGATTTACAATTGAAAATATCTGATATGTAGGGGCGCTGTTTTCGAAACAACGCCTCTTTTTGATCAGAGCACCCGGTGAGGTTCCTTCGGGCTTGCTGTACACTCTTTTCTATGCCTCGCCGCCTGTTTTACCGCCGGCATACATATAAAACGTAATAAGATACAGTCCGCAGATTCCGACGATGGCATAAATAATTCTGGAAACCCAGGAAAGATTACCAAAAATAAAAGCAACGAGATCGAAGGAAAAGAAGCCGATCAATCCCCAGTTAATTGCACCGATAATCGCAATGGTTAAAGCAGTGCAGTCTAATGCTTTGTTATTCATTATTGAAAACCTCCTTTCATTCAATGTATATTTTCCCCTTTTTTGGTATAAATATAATTGACAATAACAGGAATTTGCGATACGATAACGTGTAAATAAATTTGCGGTTATTTTTTTGCCGCTAAAAGGAGGAAATTATTATGAAAAAATGGATGAGTTTATTACTCGCAGCTGCAATGACCATGTCTCTTCTTGCCGGCTGTGCAGGAAGCAATGCCGGAAGTGCGGATAGCACAGACGCTGCTGCCGGAACAGAGACTGCTGACACTGAAACTGCGGATACAACTGCTGCTTCAGGTGAAACCTTTAAAATTGGTGGAATCGGTCCTGTGACCGGTGGAGCTGCTGTTTACGGTCTTGCTGTCAAGAATGCAACAGAGCTTGCAATTAATGAAATCAATGCTGCAGGCGGTATCAATGGTTATCAGGTAGAGTTTAACTTCCAGGATGATGAGCTTGATAACGAAAAATCTGTAAACGCTTACAATAACTTAAAGGACTGGGGAATGAATATTCTTGTTGGTACTGTAACAAGCGGATGCTGTATCGCAGTTGCAGCAGAAACCAAGAATGATAACATGTTCCAGCTTACTCCTTCCGGATCTTCTGTAGATATCATTAATGGAAATGATAATGTTTTCCAGGTATGTTTTACCGACCCGAATCAGGGTATTGGTGCAGCACAGTACATCGGACAGAACAACCTGGCACAGAAGGTAGCCGTTATTTATGACAGCTCGGATGTATATTCTTCCGGTATCTATGCAAAATTTGCAGAAGAAGCAGCAAATCAGAATTTCGAAATCGTATCTGCTGAAGCATTTACCGCAGATAATAAAACAGACTTCTCTGTACAGCTTTCCAAGGCTCAGGGAGCAGATGCAGATCTGGTATTCCTTCCGATTTACTATAATGAGGCATCCTTAATTCTTGCTCAGGCAAAAGCTATGGGTTATGCACCGAAGTTCTTTGGATGTGATGGTCTTGACGGTATCCTTGGCGTGGAAAATTTTGATGCTTCCTTAGCAGAGGGTGTTATGCTGTTAACACCTTTCGCAGCAGATGCACAGGACGATGCAACCAAGAATTTCGTATCTGCATATGAAGCAGCTTACGGAGATACTCCGAACCAGTTCGCAGCGGATGCTTACGATGCTGTATATGTTGTGAAGGAAGCTATTGAAAAGAGCGGTGCAACACCTGCTGATGGCGTATCCGGAATCTGCGATAAGTTAAAGGGTGTTATGACAGAGATCACATATGACGGTCTTACCGGTTCTGCAATGAGCTGGGCCGCTGAAGGTACTGTAAACAAAGCACCTAAGGCTATGGAAATCAAGAATGGAGAATATTCCTTAATTCAGTAGTTTTACAAAATTTACTTTAATAAAATCAGGAATGAGTCCAAAGAGGGATGTTGCTCACAACATCCCTCTTTTTAAACACAAAAATTTGTTGATTAACAAATTACCATTTTACTCTTGCAAAGCATTAAAGTAATTTGTTATAATATTATGTATGTTTTAATATAATACTTTTATACTTTCACATAAGAAAGGACAGGATCTGTTATGAGTTTTATATCCTACTTAATCAATGGATTCTCCGGAAGCGCGGCA
>USDI01000068.1 GCA_900553305.1 uncultured Lachnospiraceae bacterium | reverse complement strand
ATTCACCGTCGGGAATACATTCTCCAGCTCATACATAACTCTGGATTCCGGTGTCCGTAATAAGATTGCCTCTTCTTCCTTGGTAATCTTTGCAAGGCGCTGCTGCTCATGCAGATAATCCGCGTAGTCCATGTCGAATTCATTACGGCTCGGCTCTTTTTGTCCATGATAAATCGCCATCAGCCATTCATAATAAGAATAAACACCACGCTTGGGGTCAGTCGGAATTTGTTCCGCCATACGGTACAGGGCAACTGCATTCTCCATTCCTGCCAGTTCCTCATCCATATAACCGAAATTAAAGAACATCTTCACCACCTTGGGAATAGCGGTATCCTTCACGCTTTTCTGGAACGCCTGAATATAAATCTTATTGAAGCCTTTCGTAATTCGCGCACGCAGCATACGTGCATCGTCCTCGGTGCTGTTCTTATTCACCAGATGCTTGTAGGCCTCTACACGCTCCCGGTATTCTGCTGCAAACTCCGGCTCACATTCTGCATATTGGAAGATCTGGTCAAGAGAATTCTTGATTTTTCCAACAATATCTTCATCAAGCTGTGCCGCTTCCTCTGCCTGCTTTTTCACCAATTCACCAATCTGTGCCATCCTGCTCTCGCAGTCTTCTTTTCTTGCCGCAAAGAACTCCTTCTGTGTATAGCCCTGTTTTTGGAGCTGACTTAAGGTTCCCGTCAGCATTTTCTTTACCAACATTACGGAAACATCCTTTAAGCCGTTCTTCTTTACAATTTTTTCATAAAGGGATAGATACAGCTCCAGAAGATCCAGACCGCTCTCATTCATCAGCAGCTCACAAACCTCCTGAATATGATCTTTCATTCTTCCATACAGCCCTGCCATGCGATTCATGTCATCACAGGTCTTCGACATAAAACCGATTACGAAGTTCATATCCGTATTGTTTTTATCCCACACGGAAAGCATCTGCTCCATCGTGCTGTAATATCCCGAAATCCAGTCCGGAATCTTCTCCTCCTGCGGAATATCCAAAAACTCCTCATAGCGCTCAAGTTCTCCCGGCGAAATGTGGTTGTTCTCACAGATACGCATATAATTCTCATAGCTTCCGGTCAGATAATCCTGCATCATATCACAGGTTGTCTGCACTTCTTTATAGCGAAGCAGAAGTTCATTGAACTGTCGGAACAGGGACGACTGAAAATAATGAACTGCCTCTCCATGCTCCTTAAAAAACTTCCGCAGCTCTGGTACCTTCGACGGATAATCCACAACTGCCAGATTTTCTTTTGCCACATATCGAAAATTCGCTTCCTTATGAATCAGGTCCGGAAGACCAATCACATCTCCGTTATGCAGCTCATAAAACCCGCCGTCAAAAGCAACGACTGCCGTTCCTCTCATGATCATCATTAGTCCGTTCAGCTTCTGACCGCTTTCATAAATCACTGTTCCCTTTAAAATTTCTCTCATACCCATAGTAATTCCAACACCTCTCCTTTACCCCTGTAAACTAGTCTTCATCATCTGCCCAGGCCAGCGCACAGCGAACCGCTCTCCTCCAGCCCTTCAGGAGCTGTCTGCGATGCTCTTCTCCCATCTGATGGGTAAACTCCGTTGACAACTGCCAGTTTTCTTTAATTTCTTCCTTATCCTTATAGTAACCGCAGGCAAGTCCCGCGAGATATGCCGCACCAAGCGCCGTTGTCTCAATGCATTCCGGCCGGTAAACTCTTGCCCCCAGAATGTCTGCCTGAAACTGCATCAGAAAATCATTCGCGCTCGCACCTCCATCCACCTTCAATCCGGCAATGGATACCTCCACATCTTCTTCCATGGCATGCAGCACGTCCGCTGACTGGTAAGCAATGGATTCCAGCGTTGCCCGGATAAAGTGTTCCTTCTGGCAGCCTCTGGTAATTCCAACAATTGTTCCTCTCGCATAAGGATCCCAGTAGGGTGCTGCCATACCTGCAAAAGCCGGAACCAGATAAACTCCTCCGGTATCCTCTGCTCCATTCGCATATTTCTCGGTTTCCGATGCCTTTTTAATCATCCGCATGCCATCGCGCAGCCACTGGATTGCCGCGCCTGCCACGAACACGCTTCCTTCCAGTGCATATTCCACCTGATCAGAGGTGCTTGCCGCAATCGTAGTAAGCAGTCCATGCTTTGAAGTAATGGCTTCCCGTCCGGTATTCATTAACAGGAAGCATCCGGTCCCATATGTATTCTTCACCTGTCCCTTTTCAAAGCAGCACTGTCCGAAAAGTGCCGCCTGCTGGTCTCCGGCAATTCCTGCAATCGGGATCGTGCCGCCTAAAACCGAACTCTCCGTATAGCCATAGATACAGCTTGACGGCTTTACCTCAGGAAGCAAGCATTCCGGAATACGGAAAAGAGCAAGCAGTTCCTTATCCCAGCACAGTTTATGAATATCAAACAGCATCGTTCTGGATGCATTCGTATAATCCGTCACATGAACCTCACCCTTGGTAAGATTATAAATGAGCCAGCTGTCCACGGTTCCAAATAACAGCTCCCCACGCTCTGCACGTTCTCTGGCTCCCTCCACATGATCCAGAATCCATGCAATCTTGGTTGCACTGAAATATGCATCAGGGATAAGTCCTGTCTTTTCTTTAATCAAATCACTGTAGCCCAGTGCTGCCAGTTCATCAATCCGGTCTGCGGTTCTCCGGCACTGCCATACAATCGCATTATAAATGGGTTCTCCGGTCTTCCGATCCCAGATAATCGTCGTTTCACGCTGATTCGTAATGCCGATTGCCGCAATGTCCTCCGGCTGTGCCATGACCTTTGCCATGGCCTCTGTTGTAACGGCAAGCTGGGAAGCCCAGATTTCTCTCGGATCATGCTCCACCCACCCCGGCTGTGGATAGATCTGTGAGAATTCCTTCTGTGCCATGCTGTGAATCTTTCCGTTCTTTTCAAAAAGAATACAACGGGAGCTGGTCGTACCCTGATCCAATGCCATAAGATATTTTGCCATACTGTATACCTCCTATTCCATTGCAGATGTTGCCACGATATCGATTCCGGTATCCGCAATATTGGAAATCAGGATATCCCCTACCCGGATCGGCGCTGCTGCCGCCGCCTTACGGAGAATCCCCATACATTCGTCAATCTTTCCCTTCGGAATTTCACCATTGGTTTTCACGGAAACCACCTGGTTTTTTCTGCCCTCTACCTTAATTAAAGAGGTCAGTGTCCGGACAGGTGCCGTAAATTCATTCCGTGCGTAAGCCTCACCCTTCGGGCAGGTATTTCCCGTAATGTCAAGCGTTCCGTCCTCGTTTTTCTTAACGGTAACAAGACATCCCAGAGGACATCCGATACAGATCACCTGACTGTTTTTATCAAATCCTTCCGGAATGGTATTCTTGGATTTCGCAGGAATTTTCGGTCTGACCGCTTCTCCCCAGTCCTCTTCTCCCTGTAAAATATGCTCTGCCGCATATTCTCCTGCATGAACCGCTTCCTCCGATACATGATCCACAAGATCGTGTACATGAAGAACATTTCCGCAGGCAAAAACACCTTTCACCGTCGTTTCCAGCTTTGCATTAACCACAGGTCCCTGTGTCATGGAATCCATCTGTGCGCCAGCCTGGATACTCAGCTCGTTCTCCGGAATCAGCCCGCAGGAAAGCAGAAGGGTGTCACATTCCACATACTGTTCACTGCCCGGAATTGGTTTCAGGTTCTCATCCACTTTGGAAATCGTAACTCCCTCAATCCGGTCTGCTCCATGAATTTCCGTCACGGTATGACTGAGCATCAGCGGGATATCATAATCGTCCAGACACTGTGCAATATTTCTCCGTAAGCCGCCCGAATACGGCATAATCTCCGCAACCAGCTTCACCTTCGCGCCCTGCAGTGTCATACGCCGCGCCATAATCAGGCCAATATCTCCGGATCCTAATACAACGACGCTCTTGCCCGGAAGCCGCCCCTCGATATTGACATAACGCTGTGCGGTTCCGGCAGAAAACACACCAGCGGGACGATATCCCGGAATGTTCATGGCTCCACGTGAACGTTCCCGGCATCCCATGGCAAGCACCACGGCTTTGCACTCAATCTGAAACATGCCCTGTTCCTTATTCATTGCGGTAACCACGCAGGTCTTACCTCCCTGCACATCTACCACCATGGTATTCAGCAGATATTTCACACGGGAAGCCTTTACCTTTTCCACATAACGGTTCGCATATTCCGGTCCTGTCAGTTCTTCCTTAAAGGTGTGAAGTCCGAAACCATTGTGAATACACTGGTTCAAAATTCCACCAAGCTCTTTATCCCTTTCAAGGATCAGAATGTCCTTAATTCCTTTTTCTTCTGCGGCAAGGGCCGCTGCCATGCCCGCAGGTCCGCCACCGATAACAACAAGTTCTGCTTTCATCCTACAAGTCCTCCCCATCTTCTTCCGGAAGTACATAATAAGATCCTTCCTGTGCTTTCTGAATTCTGCTTTCGTCCACGGACAATTCCCGTGCCAGAATCTCTACCACTCTCGGATTACAAAAGCCCGACTGGCATCGTCCCATACCGGCACGCGTTCTACGCTTCACACCATCAGTCGTCGTTGCTCCAAGCGGACGATGAATGGCATCCAGAATCTCACCCTCAGATACCATCTCGCATCGGCAGATGATATTCGCATAGGCCGGATTCTGTTGAATCAGTACATGCCGTTCTTCATCGGTTGCAAGCGCCATGCTCGGTATTCCCTTTCTGGTCGCAATAAAGTTGTCTTTCTTCTGCGGCTTCAAAATCCCGGTAACAAGATCTGCCACATATTCTCCTGTCGCCGGAGCACATGATAATCCAGGAGATTCCATGCCCGCCACATCAATAAATCCCGGCGCATCCGGCACTTCCCCAATCATAAAGTCGCCCTCTTTGTAATAAAGTCCTTCTTTATTTTTAAGCTCTGTTCCCTTCACAAGTCTTGCACGCAGTCCCGCAAAAGAGGTAATTACCTGGCGAAGAGGTACTTCCTTCACGCTTAATGCTGCCTTTTCTTTCACAAGGTCAAGACCTGCACTTGAGGTATCCACGCCCTCTTTGTTCTCCTGATCCTCCGCGGTCGGTCCGATCAGCAGATTGCCATGAACCGTAGGAGTTACGAGAATTCCCTTGCCCAGTGCGGTAGGGAGCTGGAAAAGCGTATGGCTCACCATCTTTCCGACACTCTTGTCACAAAGAAGATATTCTCCCTTGCGGGGTTCAATCTCGATCTTCTGATCACTTACCATATTATGAATCTGGTCTGCATAAACACCGGCTGCATTAATCACTACCTTTGCTTCATAATCCTTCTGCGTACCATCCGAAGCCACGGTGTGAATCCGGTATGCTCCACTTCCACTGTCTTCCGGTGCTGTGTCTGCACAGACCTTCTCAATTCCGGTTACTTCCGTTCCAAGATAAAATTCCACGCCGTTCACTGCTGCATTTTCTGCAAGTGCAATCGTAAGTCCGAACGGACAGACAATTCCCCCTGTAGGCACATAAAGAGCAGCCACTACCTGATCGCCGATCTCCGGCTCCAGCTTTAGCAGCTCCTCTCTTTCTACAATACGCAGATCCTCCACACCATTCTGTTCTCCACGGTGTAAAAGCTCCTCTAATTTATCCCGGTCCTTTTCATCAAAGCAAAGTACCAGGGAGCCGTTCTGCTCATACGCAAAATCAAGCTTCTTCGAAAGCTGCCGGATCATCCGGCTTCCTGCTACATTCAGCTTCGCCTTTAATGTTCCGCTCTTGGCATCATACCCGGCATGAGCAATGCCGCTGTTTGCCTTCGAGGTTCCCTCGCAGATATCCGTGCAACGTTCCAGCACTGCCGTCTTCAACTGATACTTCGACAATTCTCTCGCGATGGCACTTCCGTTTACCCCTGCCCCAATAATCACTACATCATACATACGAAACCCTTCCTTCAATTTATTATCTTTATCCGCTTACTCATTATTTTCATCGGAAAGTTCGATGGTGTACCGGATCTCCTGCATCCGCAGGTCAAGCTCTGCACTGGTTTCTGCACATGCACTGAGCTCTGTGGAAATCTTCTCCAAAAGCTCCGGAGAAAGCTCCTTTTTATAACGCATCTGATGCTCTAAGTTCGCCCAGAATTCCATGGCAATCGTCCGTAGCTGTACCTCTACCTTCATATTCCGCTTTTCATTCTGAAGAAAGATCGGAACACTGATAATCAGATGCAGACTCCGGTATCCGTTTCCCTTGGGATTCCGGATATAATCCTTCATTTCAATTAATGTCACATCATCCTGCCGGATCAGACAGTCTGCAAGCATATAAATATCATCAATAAAACAACAGATAACGCGCACGCCGGCAATATCAAACAGATTACCCTCTATGGAATCCAGCGTCATCGGAAGGTTCTTTCTCTTCAGCTTCCCATAAATACTCTCCGGTGACTTCAATCTGGACTTGATGCTTTCGATCGGATTGTGGTCGCTTTGCAAAGAAAGCTCTTCGTTTAACACTTTAAACTTCGTCTCCACTTCCATGATCGCACAACGATACCGGCTCATAAGCCCCTTGGCATCACGCAGAAGATCAAGGAAATCATCCAGACTCTTCGGTTTGGGCAGACTTTTCTCTTCTTTGCTTTCTTCTATGATTTCTGTTTGTTTATTTTCTGTTATTTCCATGACAGATTCCTCTTGTATCTCTTTGTATTTCGGTATAGAATGGATTGGCTGTACAAATAAAACTCACATGCCCGTGCTTCGCACTTAATTACATTTTACCACAGGTGAAGAAATGAAACAATTAGAACAAAGCTTAACAGAAGGTTCCTTAGGTAAAAAAATCTTTTTATTTAGTCTGCCATTAATGCTGAGCAACCTCTTACAGGTACTCTTCAATATGGCAGATATTGCTGTTGTCGGTAAATTTGCCGGAAGCAATGCACTGGGATCTGTCGGCTCCACATCAATACTTGTAACTTTATTTACGAGCTTTTTAATCGGGGTCGGCGGCGGAATCAATGTACTTGTTGCCCTCCACATCGGTGCAGGTAATAAGAAGGAAGCAAAGGAAACCATTACAACCGCTTACGTGCTTTGCCTGTGTATGGGAATCCTCCTTCTCATTGTCGGAATTTCAAGTGCCCGTGGAATTCTTTCTTTAATGAATACCAAACCCGAGCTGATCGATGGTGCGGTCCTGTATCTGCGGATTTATTTCTTAGGGCTTCCCGCCGTTGGTGTGTATAACTGCGGTAATGCCATTTTAAGTGCTGCCGGAGATACGAAAAAACCACTTTATTTCCTGTCCATTGCAGGTGTCGTTAATGTTGCCTTAAACCTGCTGCTTGTCATTGTTTTTCATCTGGATGTTGCAGGTGTTGCCATTGCAAGTATTATTTCGCAGTATATCTCTGCTATATTAATCACTTATGCCATTACGCATGGGGACAACGTATACACGATTTCTCTGCGCCATCAGACCTTACACGCTCTTGTCTTAAAGGATAAGCTGACTGCCATTTTAAAGCTGGGACTTCCTTCCGGCTTACAAAATATGGTCTTCATGTTTGCGAATCTCTTTGTCCAGGTTGGTGTCAACAGCTTCTCGGCAACTATGGTTGCCGCCAACTCTGCTGCCGCCAATGCAGACGGCCCGGTATATGAAGTCATGGCTGCCTTTTATGTTGCCTGCAGCAGCTTCATGGGACAGAATCTCGGTGCAAAGAAAAAGGACCGTGTCTTAAAGAGCTACTTTGTAAGTCTGTCCTATTCTTTCTTTATCGGACTGATTCTCGGACTTACGATCCTCTTTATGGGTCCTGATTTCCTGTTATTATTTACTTCCGATCCCGCAGTAATCGAACTTGGCATGTACCGCCTCAAAATTATGAGCGTATCCTATGCGTTCTCTGCTTTTATGGATTGTACCATCGCCGCCTCCCGCGGACTTGGCAAGACCGTTGTTCCCACCTTTATCGTAATTATGGGCTCCTGCGTCTTCCGTGTGATCTGGATTTATACCATCTTCGCCTACTTTAAAACCATTCCGTCCCTGTACCTGCTCTATATCTTCTCCTGGACAATTACTGCAATAGCTGAAATTATTTATTTCCGGGCAATTTACCGGAAAGAAATGAGGGAAGTTTAACAACACTACTGTTGTTGCATCTCCTCCAGCTCGGTTTCTGTTTCAAGCATCCGTTCAAGAAGGCTTTCCTGGTTCTGCTCTTCCTTCTGCTTCTGCTCTTCAAGTTCCATAAGCTTCGTGTAATCGGAAGCCAGTGCCGGATCCATGATCTGCATCTGCAAATCCGCAAGTCTCTGTTCGCTTTCTTCCAGCTGCTTTTCGTACTTTGCCATCTGCTGCTTTAAGCGGGACAGAATTTTGCCGGGATTATAATAGGTCTTCTTGTCAAAAACATCATTCAATGTTGGTGTTTTGTCCGATTTCTTTTCGTTTCGTTCTGCCTCTTCCTTTGCCAGATTCAACTGTTGCTGCCTCAATTCTTCCTTCTGCAGGCGTTCCAGATATTCTTCATAACCGCAGTCATAAAAGACCGTTTTATCCTGCTTGAAATCAAGCATTCCGGTTGCGATTTCCTTGATAAAGTAACGGTCATGGGAAACAAACAGGATCGTTCCGGTATAATTCTTCAACATATTCTCCAACGCTTCTTTGCCAATGAGATCCATATGGTTCGTCGGCTCATCCAGAATCAGAAGATTCGGGCGCATCTTAAACATCTTGCACAAGGCAAGACGTACCTTTTCTCCTCCGGAAAGCTGTCCAAGCGTCTTAAATACTTCTTCTCCGGTAAAAAGGAAGCTGCCTAATGCATTACGCACCTCTACTTCTTTCAGGGTCGGATACATGTCCCAGAAATCGTTAAGTACAGTCTTATCCGGATACATGCTTTCTGCGACTGCTGCCTGCTGGTCAAAATAACCAACCTCCACACCGGTTCCAACAGTATAGCTTCCCCCAAGAGGAGGAATCTGTCCCATCAAAGTCTTTAACAGAGTGGATTTTCCCTTTCCGTTTTCCCCGATAATAGCGACACGCTCTCCCTTTTTCAGAGTAAAGGATACCTTGCTCAGGACATGATCGTATCCGATTTCCAGTGCTTTCAGTGTCAGCACATCCGTATAACTGGTTGTCCTCGGAAGGAACTGACCGCGGAATGCCTTGGTATCAAATCTGCGGGGCTTCTCGATCAGAACCATATGCTCTAGCTGCTTTTCTTTGGAATGCACCGAAGCTACTTTGGTCGGGGTATTCTTCCACTTTTCAATCCACTCAGTGAGACGCCTGATCTCCTTCTGCTGCTCCTCGTAGTCCTTTTCCTGCTTTAAAGCAGCCTCTTCCTTTAACTTCATAAAGGTTGTATAGTTGCCCGGATACCGTTTGATCCGATGGTATTCAATTTCATAAGTCACATCAATAATGCGGTCTAAGAACATCCGGTCATGGGAAACAATCACAACCGCCTTATTATAGTTCTTCAAATATCCTTCGAGCCATTCAATCGTTGGCAGGTCCAGGTGGTTCGTGGGCTCATCCAGAAGCATAATGTCCGGACGGCTAAGAAGCAGTTTGATAAAAGCCACCTTGGTCTGCTGTCCTCCGGAAAATGTTCCGATCGGGCGGGTAATATCCTTCAGATCAAAGCCAAACTTCTGGAACATCGTTTCCATATCACGCCGATACGTATAGCCTCCCATTGCCTCCATTTGATCCTGCAAAGAGGAATACTCATACATCCATTTCTGGTCATGATCGGTTTCCATGATGTCCGTAAGTTCTTTCATTCTGCGTTCACAGGCAAATACCGGTTCAAACACCTTCAAAATTTCATTTTCTACAGATATTTCCTGATCTTCAAAGCTGATCTGCCGCAGATAGCCAATCTTCTGACTTCCTGCCATGCTGATACCACAGGTTTCATCACTGTCAATGTTGGCCATGGTAATATCCCCGGCGATCAGTTTTAGTAAGGTAGTCTTTCCACAAC
>USDI01000067.1 GCA_900553305.1 uncultured Lachnospiraceae bacterium | reverse complement strand
AGGTGATGACGCTTCCTGCGTTCCCCCGGAAAACAAAGAATAAATATAACGGTGACGATACTGAACAGTTACAAATAAATTTCCAAGGAGGAACTACCATGGAACCTGTTAAAACAAATGAAACCACTACACCTGTAAATCCCCTCTTTCCGGTTATGGGAATCGGCAGCCTTTTATACGCCCTGCTTTATACCATCTGCCTGTACCATAATCCATCCGGGATCAGCTACCCTTTTTACATCGGCGGAACGTGCTTGTTTTTCTGCTTCTTTTTAAAAAAGTGCAATCGTATTTTAAAACCCATGACGATCTTCGATCTCATTAGCCTCGGGCTGCTTGCATTCTCTGTCTGCTTCACGGATTCCGCCTACCTGATCCTGCTTGGGAAAACCCTGATCCTTTTCCTTCTTCTGCATTTATTTTTATGCAGCTTTTATGAGGATCGGCACTGGGATATCTTTACTTATATATGGGCAATGATCAAAACGGTGTTTTCGAGCCTAGCGTTCCTTGCCCGGCCATTTACGGATCTTGCCGCCTATGTGAAAAACCGCCGGAATATTCAAGCCTCACATACAGACAACGGCCGTGTTCTTTCTATTGTGATCGGACTGACGGTTGCGCTGCTTGCCCTTCCTGTCATCCTGTTACTTTTAGGAAGTGCCGATGCCGTTTTCGCCAATCTCTTTCAGGCTGCTTTTGATGGATTGGAAGCTCTTATCATTCACGGGAACATTTTGACTATACTGGTCATGTTCCTTTTTGGCTTTTTCCTCTGTTACTGCCTTCTCTGCCGGCTGCAGACACCCAGTCTGAAGGAATCCCCGTCCAGTGGAAAGGGCGATCCCGTGATTGCCATAACATTTACATCCATCTTCTCAGTGATTTACGTTCTGTTCTGTGTGATTCAGATTGTATACCTTTTTGCAGGACTCGGCACCCTGCCCGAAAACTACACCTATGCTTCCTATGCCAGGGCAGGCTTCTTCCAACTGGTATTTGTATGCCTGATTAATCTCGTTTCGGTATTGCTGTGCATCCGCCTGTTCCGTCCGCACCGCGTTCTGCAGATCCTGCTTTCGGTGGTATCGCTGTGTACCTTTGTCATGGTTGCTTCGAGCGCCTACCGGATGCTGCTTTATATCAGCGTATATCAGCTGACCGTACTGCGCGTTTTCGTATTATGGAGCCTTTTGGTCATCAGCTTCTTAATGGTTGGAACCCTGATTCTGATTTATAAACCGGACTTTCCCTTTGTACGGTATGGCCTTATTGCTGTAACAGTGCTGTTCCTCTTATACAGCTTCTCCCATCCGGACTACCACATTGCCCGTTACAACATTTCCCATGCTGCAAAGGACGACTATGCACTTTCCTATCTCTACCAGTTATCTGCCGATGCAGCCCCGGTGGTTCTTAAAGAACTCCCAGAAGAAATGAGTGATCCGGATGATTACTACCTCTCCAATCCTCGGCAGGAATATGTTGATTACCTTTCGGAATGTACCTCAGACCTTTCCGTCCGGAGCTTTAATTTCTCCCGCTGGAAAGCGAAAAAACTGCTTGGGAATTGATTTTTCGACATATTCTATATACAATGAAGGAGTGACAGATCTGCCACTCCTTTTTTGTTGCCATGCATATGAGAAAATGATCCAGTGGATCATTTTTGAGTGGAAGCAGTTCAATTATCAAATAGACTTTATCAGTCAATATAAAACATCATATACGGAGATTTATTATGGAACAGATGGAAATAGCAGATTTTCAGAAAATTTTGGAACGCAATCCTTTTTGTAAATTATTAGGACTCGAGGTTACCTCCGTTTCGGAGGGGCATGTGCAGGGGCGTATCCCTTTCGACTCCCGCTTTCAGAATATGTATGGCGATTATCACGGCGGCGCACTTTACGCCGCCGCAGATACCTTCTGTGGACTGGCTGCCATCACTTATGGCAGTTACGTCACTACGATTGATGCCAATATGCAGTACCTCCGGGCTGGCAGAGACACCGAATACATCACTTATGACGCAAGTGTCATCAAACGTGGACGCACCATTACCGTCGTTCAATTCTCCTGCTGTGATGACAAAGGCAAATTAATTAACACCGGCACCTTCTCCTTCTACAGTAAGGAAAATGCCTGCCCAACCGGCATATTTGAGAAATAAACCTACTTCGCCAGATCTTTTACAATTTCACCGGCAATCATCAGACCTGCTACGGCAGGAACAAATGCCGTACTTCCGGGAATGTCCCGTCGTTCTGTACACTTATGGGCAGCTCCCGGCGGACAGATACAGTTCGTCCTGCAGCTTATCGCCATATCCTCGATCGGCCGGATCGGCTGCTCATCCGAATACACGACCTTAAGACTCTTTACATTCCGCTTCTTTAATTCCCGGCGCATAACACGTGCCAATGGGCAAACACTGGTGTCATAAATATCTGCAATCCTGAATCTTCCGGGATCCAGCTTGTTTCCAGCTCCCATGGCACTGATGACCGGCACATTCTTTTCCTTCGCCCGCATAATAATTTCCAGCTTTGCCGTCACCGTATCTACCGCATCTACAATATAATCATATTCTTCAAACGGAAAGTCATCCGCATTTTCCGGCAGGAAAAAGCACTGATAAGTTCTCACATCCACATCCGGATTGATTTCCAGCATTCTTTCCTTCATCACCTCTACTTTATATTTTCCAACCGTCTTGCGCGTAGCAATAATCTGACGGTTCAGATTGGTTAAGCATACCTTATCATCATCCACCAGATCAAAGGCACCGACACCGCTCCGGACCAATGCTTCACACACGTAACCCCCGACACCTCCGATTCCAAATACGGCAACTCTCGATTTTGCCAACTTCTGAATCGCTTCTTCTCCGATTAATAACTGTGTTCTTGAAAACTGATTTAACATTCTTTACCTCTTTCTGTCTGTTCTGTATCCATAAATTCCAACCGGTAATCTGGTATCTGTAATTCGTTTGCCGCCATCGCAAAATAGGTTTCTTTGATGTGCGGCCAGACACCTGTTTCTCCTGCTTCTGCTGACAATTGTCCGGCACGGTCAACCAGTATTGCTGCCTGATCAATACCGGTAAGCAGGATCTTAATATTACTGTTTACGAACCAGTGACCTGCATCGAGCAGACCTCTGTCAACAATATCCTTAATAACCTGTTTATTATCATATGGAATTTTCAGCATTTCCGGTCTCCAGCAAATCTTTCCTTCTTTGTGCTCCGAATGCAGAATCATACACTGGGCATATCCGGCATCATATATCGAGATTCCCACACACCCGGAATTAAGGTAGTGTTTCTCTCCATAGCTCCTCTCTCCCGGAAAATGCGTATGCGCACAAATCAGATAATCCGTTGGAATTTTTTTCAGCCAGTTTTGGACCGGTTCTCCGTCAAGCTGCAGCAGCTCCCTGGTATTCTCCGGCGAACCATGTGCACAGGTAATCGAAGGATACCCTTCTTTTTCATAAACAAAGCTGATCGGAAGCTTTCCCCAAAATGTAAAGTCCTGTTCCGTCAACTGTTCGTAAGTATAAAGAAGATTTCCACTTGCGGAATTATAAATCCACTTCCTCTCTTCCCTGCCGGCCAGCCGGTCTTCCCGCTGTTCCAGCATATATTCTTCCCGGTTTCCGCGAAGCAGATAACACGTATGCGTCTGAATAAACGCATATAAGAAATCCAATGTTTCTCTGGTGTACGGTGTATCCGAAACATAATCTCCCAAAAGAAAATACTCGTCACAACCTGCTTTTTCCAGATAATCCACGCAGGCGCGGAAGGCAACGATATTACTGTGTATATCCGAGACTATCCCGATTTTCATTCAAAAAATTCCTTTCTGTTTCTCCCAGAACCAGGTCTGTAACTGAAACACTACCCTTATCATTGTATATCGAAAATACAATTCGTCAACATCTTGTTTCTTCTTATTTATAATGTTATAATTTGTCGCAAGAACAAAGGAGGTAATACACCATGTATGAATTTACTGAAGATTGCATGATACATATTGACCAGATAGACGAAGAACATCGCAGATTATTCCAGATGCTTAATGAAGCTTTTGCCATGGTTCAGGAGACCGAAGATGTCTCTGCCATTACCATAAGCCTTCTTTCCAATTTAAAGAATTATGCGCTCACTCATTTTGCCCATGAGGAAGCTTATATGGAAAGCATCCACGATCCGGAGCTCCCTTTGCAGAAGACCGAGCATGCCATGTTTGCAAAGAAGGTGAACTCCTTCGTGCCGGACACTTCTTCCCCGGAGGCTGCCAGGAAATCCCTCAATGACCTGCTGACTTATCTGGTCCGCTGGCTGTACCGTCATATTTTATGCAGCGATATGATGATTGGAAAGTCCCTTTCGAGTGCAGAGAATGATCCTTTCGCTTTCACAGACAAATATAGAACCGGCATTACACTTGTTGACGACGAGCACCGCCGCCTGTTTGAAATCATTAAGGAAACTAACGACCTGATTCATGCAGAACTTCTGCATGATAAATATGATGAAATTGTGCGGCTGATTAACGAATTAAGAGCATATACCGAATTTCATTTTTCCGATGAGGAAGCCTTGATGGAGCGGATCCAGTATCCCGGTCTTGCTGCCCAGAAGCGTGCCCACTCTGCTTTTATTGAGCGTCTGGTAGAGATTGATCTCAATGATCTGGATGAAATGGACGATCATCAGCAGGAATATCTCCTGGATCTCATCCAGTTCCTTTTAGACTGGCTCACCAACCATATTCTCGCCTGTGATCGTAAGATTGGTGAATATATGTGTGAGCATCATATTTCCGAATAGGAAAAACGTACTATTTAGATGTTGATTTCCGACAACAAATATTTTAAAATAATGGTAAGCAGGTTTTAACCTGCCACTTATATCGAGGTTATTATGAATTCATTTATCACAAACATGTTTTATAAGCAACGGCAGGAATTTCTGGATTCCATTCCTGCACGTGATAGCGAATTTACATTTCCGGCGGATGTTTCAGAAATCCGCAACATCCCCTATGCCGGAGATTCTGATCCGGCACACTGTATGGATATTTACCGTGCCGAAGCCTTTTCCGGTAAGGAGCTTCCCGTGATTCTGAATATTCACGGCGGCGGCCTGATTCTTGGATGTAAGGAATATAACCGGTACTTTTGTGCACAGTTAAGCAGACTTGGCTATCTGGTATTCAGTATTGAATACCGCCTCGTACCGGATTGTCTGTTTTTTGACCAGTGTGAGGATGTATTTACCGCCATGCGCTGCATCAAGCGTATGCTCCTGGAATATCAGGGGCTGAAGGATCAGGTTTATGCAGTTGGAGACAGGGGCGGTGCCGTACTGCTGGCCTATTGCGCAGCCATGCAGAACTCGCCGAAGCTTGCCGGGACAGCCGGTGTCCGTCCCGCTTCCTTACGTTTAAAAGCTCTCGGACTCATCAGCGGAATGTACTACACCACCCGTTTTGATAAGATCGGATTATTTCTTCCTTCTTATCTGTATGGCCGTCATTATAAAAGAAGCGCCTTTGCGCCCTATGTGAATCCGGAAAACCGGGAAATTGTAACATCTCTTCCTCCCTGCTTTCTGACAACAAGTGCAGGCGATTATCTGCGCAGCTATACCCTGGATTTTGAAAAAGCACTTTCCAGATATCAGGTTTCCCATGATCTTCTGGACTTTTCCGATGGAAAAGATCTTCCCCACGCTTTCAGTGTGATTGATCCTTTCCGGAAAGAAAGTGAGCAGCTTCTTACTGCTATGTCCGAATATTTTCAACAAATCCGGTAACGGACACCGGAGCTCTACTTACGGAGGTATCTATGAATTACGACGAATCTGTTTTTAAGGAAAAAGCCAACCGGCGGGCCAGAAAGATCTGGCTGATCTTTGCCATTCTGTTATCCGCAAACTACGGCAGCGATGTAGCCAATGGAATCCATGCGGTTCCCTACTATCTGACCTTCCTCATTCTTTGCTGGTTTCCGATTCTTGTCGGTGAAATTATGCTGCGGGTGAAAGGATTTGCGACAGAGCTGTACCGATATGTCCTGGTCATTGGCTATGGAATCTTTTACACCTTTGTCATCAGCACCACGAGTTCCCCGATTGCTTTTACCTATATTCTTCCGGTAACAAGCCTTCTGGTTCTTTATAAAAACAAGAAGTTCATGATTACCTGTGGAATTGCGAATTCACTCATTATTATCGGAAGTGCCGCTTACCGGATTTCACTTGGCTTTAATTCCGCCACAAATATGAAGGATTATCAGTTAGAGCTTTCCTGTATTATCCTTTGTTATATCTGTTATGTCATGTCCATTAAGCACCTGAACGAATCCGATGGTGCCATGACCGACAGCATCCGTGCCGATCTGCATCGTGTTGTCACAACAGTTGAAAAGGTAAAAGAAGCCTGCAACTCCATTATGGATGGTGTTACCGTCGTACAGGAACTGGCCTCTGAGAATACGCATGGTGCCAGCATCGTCGTCCGGAGCCTCCACAAGCTGCAGGACAATAATAATAACCTGCAGAATACCACAACCTCTTCCAATGAAATGACCTCTGATATTCACTCCCAGGTGAATCATGTGGCAGAAATGATTGAGCAGATGGTTGCCCTTACGGCAACCTGCGAGGATCATGCCAAGATCAGTTCTGCGGATCTGGAGGGCTTAATTACCACAACCAATACCATGGCAGAGCTTTCCACCGAAATTGAAAAGACACTGCAGGATTTTAAAGACGATTTTGCAATGGTAAAGAAAGAAACAGGAACCATTGAACAGATCACCAACCAGACTAATCTTCTTGCCCTGAATGCTTCTATTGAAGCTGCAAGAGCCGGAGAAGCCGGCAAGGGCTTTGCTGTTGTTGCCGACCAGATCCGTTCCTTAAGTACGGAAACAAAATCCTCCTCCGGGCAGATCTGGCAGGCTTTACAGCATCTGGAGGAAACCTCCGACAGAATGACCGGTGCCATTGAAGAGACTCTGGAACTGATTCACATGACACTTGACAAGGTTACAACTGCCGGAAGTAATATCACTCAGATTGCGAGTGACACTACCCAGCTCGGTAATAACATCCAGGTAATTGATACCGCAATGAAAGAAGTGGAATCCTCCAATATACATCTGGTTGAAAATCTGGAAGAGGTGTCCCATATTGTTGATGATATGACCGGAAGCATCACGGATTCAAACGAAATCAATAACCGGATGCTCAGTAAATACGATGAATCCGCATCCAACATTAATTCCATTGAAGACACTATCGAAGCATTAATGTGTGAACTCGGTATTGGCGGTTTTATGGGAACTGAAGATATCCTTCCCGGCATGAAGCTTTCTGCCAATCTGAATGAGCATTATTACGACGGAGAACTGGTTTCCAGAGACAACAATATTTTAACCATCAGTCTTCCCGAATCACCCGTTCTGCAAAAGACAAGTGACTGCAAATTGAAGGTAACGGTAGGCAATGTCATTTATGAATGGGAGCATACAAGCATTACTCCATCTGATGCTAAGAACACCTTTATTGTTTCCATTGAGTCAAGACCTAAAATTGTTAACCGGAGAAAGTATCCCCGTGTGGATATTACCAACAGCTGTACAATTACGGTTCCCGAAACCCAAATGGTCATTCACGGTACCCTGGATAACCTTAGTGCGAATGGCTTTGCCTTCCTGACGCGCAACGATTATTTTGCAGAGCACAAAGGTATTAATGTTTCCGTTGAAATTGAGCATTTTGCCCTTCCCAACCACAGTCATCTGGAAGGACATGTGATACGCTGCTCCAACAACGATGGATTATATATCGTAGGCTGTCAGATGCCTGCGGATGACTTCTTTATCCGTGAATATGTAAAAGAACGCTTAAAAGAAACGGAGAATGCCTGAACCCAGGCATTCTCCATAAAATTATTATAAAACTCCACTAATTAACTATTACATCCTTCTCTCTGCATTTCTTTAAAAATCAGTTCATGAGATCCCAATAATCTTCCGGCAGGAACCGGTGATAAATCATATGACATCCCTCATCCTTAAAGCAGTAATAATATGGATCAGAACGATCTAAAAAGTGAATGGCCACATCAAAATCTCCGTCCGGAATAGTTTCCACCTCAAAAGCACTTTTCTGCTTTTCGAACAAAGCGATCACCTGCTCCATCGTAACTCCATGTCCGGAAAATAACTGTACCAGTTCATAAATAAAGGGATTCCTTTCCTTATGTTCATGTACATATTCTGAAGCCTGCTCCGGACAAAAGAGACAGAACCGATCCTTTTCTTTTACAGAGAGGCTGACCTGCACCCTACCGAGGGTGTCCTTTACCTCTTCTGCAAAGCCTTGCAGTTCCCTGTTCATGTCTTCCCCATCTCCCTGAATCCCTGTAAGATGTTGTAAAGAGCTTAAGGGGTAATACAGCCGCACCGGCTCCTTTAAGTATCCAAGCTTCGCCTGCTGCTCCGCTATGATGTCCATAATATTCTCTTCCAGTCTTTGAAAACGCCTGCCACTCATTCTGTTCCTATGATCTCCACAATAACACTTCTTATGCCTGCTTTTCGAATTCGTCCGCTACATCCTCTAAGAGCTTGCGAATCGGCAGATGCTGCGGACATGCTTTTTCACATTTACCACACTTGATACAGTCGGATGCCCGGTGTCCCGGTGAAGTATGTACATTGTTATAGTAATAATCTGCATTCCAGTCATGATAAATCTGCTTGGTATTCATCGTTGCAAACACATCCTGAATGGAAATCTTCTTTGGACACCCCTCGACACAATACCGGCATGCCGTACAGGGGATCAGATTCATACTCCGGAAAATCTGTTGTACCTTTGCAATGGCTGCGAGCTCTTTATCATCCAGATGACGGAAATCCTTCATGTAGCTTAGGTTATCCTTCATCTGTTCCAAACTGCTCATACCCGAAAGAACCATCATTACCCCGGGAAATCCGGCCGCATAACGGATTGCATAGCTTGCAGGACTTCCTCCCTGCAGCTCGTCTAATACATCACCGGCTATTTTAGGAAGGTTTACGAGACTTCCACCCTTAACCGGTTCCATAATAATGATCGGCTTGTTATGCTTTCTGCATACCTCATAGCACAAGCGGCTCTGAATCTTCGGATCCTCATAATCCAGATAATTAAACTGTATTTGAACCACCTCAATCTGCGGATATTCCGTCAGAATCTGATCCAGTACCTCTGCCGTATCATGAAAGGACATACCCACATGGCGTATTTTCCCTTCCTTTTTAAGCTCAAATGCAGTTTCATATGCCCTGCAGGACTTAAAATGGGGGAAGTTTCCGGAACCCTGCGAATGCATCAGATAAAAATCAAAATAATCTACGCCGCAGGCCTCCAGCTGACTCTCAAAAAAGGGCCGGATATCCTCTTCCTTCTTAAAATAATTACCCGTAAGCTTATCAGTAAGAATATACTGTTCCCGCGGATAACGACTGGTCAGACATTCCCTGACCGCAAGCTCACTTTTTCCCTGAATATACCCATGCGCTGTATCAAAATAGTTAAAACCTTCCTTTAAAAATAAATCTACCATTTGTCTGGTCTGTTCAATATCTACATCCTCACCAATCATCGGCAGTCTCATGCACCCAAAACCAAAATTCTTCTTAATCTTGTCCATATTCTCTTAACTCCTTTTAAATCATAAACCCAAACCGAAAATAACCATCCTGACAACACCATTCTGCATTGCTTCGGATAGTTATATTCTACCATATCTTAGGAAAATTGTATAATTCCTATTATTCAAAAACAGGAAACACTGATTCACTCAATGTTTCCTGTTTCAATCATGCAGGTGGCCGGACTTGAACCGGCACGGTGTTGCCACCGAGGGATTTTAAGTCCCTTGCGTCTGCCTATTCCGCCACACCTGCGGAATGGATGGAGGTGGATTCGAACCACCGAAGCAATTTGCAGCAGATTTACAGTC
>USDI01000066.1 GCA_900553305.1 uncultured Lachnospiraceae bacterium | reverse complement strand
TAAATTCAATTATAAAAATGGGGAATCCTATGGATTTACCTATTTGGGAGAATATAAATTTTATGGGGAAAGAAGCTATACTGCGCAGGGTTTCGTAGAGTATATCAAAACCAATGCGGATCTGATTACAATAAAAGATTCGAGCCGGGATGCATTCTTTTCAGGAATACAGGATGCCATTATGAGACATGGAAATAAGATCGTGGTTCGGGCAACCTATGTGCTGGATTTGTACCAGAAGATTTGTGATAATTAATCATTGATCAATATACCCGATCTGGGTAGTATGGTATTTAATATACCCATATTGGGTACAAGAATTAAAAAAAGTTACCTGTGCGGAAGGGTTCCGGCAGGTAACTTTTTTAAGTTCTGACTAATATGCAGTAGCCTCATCGTGGGCAAGACTAAAATCAATCGTATCGTCCCACAGGTAATCAAGGAACTGCAGGGCTGTATCGAGACGCTGGGTGGTTACGGAGATTCCGAATACCGGCACCAGATCATCATAGGAATGTGACTCTGTAGCGAAAGGCGAATCGGTCATGACAATTCCGACAGGAACCGGATCGCCCATGGTGGAAGGATCCATACGGGTAGCTGCAAGCTCATGGATTTCTTCGAGGGTCAGGTTTCCTTTGGCAGCAATGGCATCGGTATCGACGATGACATCCTCGTCTTCCTGGGCACGGACAATATCCATATCTACATAATAAAAGTAGGGTTCGTACTTCTGAATCTGTTCCGGAGTCAGGACCTCACGCAGATCATAGAAGATCTGATTGACGGCATACTGGTCAAAGCACTGGGAATCGAAGATCACGGCATCGAGCTCTTTCGTCTGTACGACAGCAACAATCCGCTGCATGGTTGCCATATCGAATTCCGTAGGATTTTCGTAGGTCAGTGTGGAAGTGGTATCCATGAAACAGTCATAGGTATTGGTGTCAATTCCGGCATATTCACTGAAAGTATCGGACATGACATCCGAAGACAGGGAATAGGCATTTAACATCAGGCCATAGAAAGCATAGTCCTTGGTATTTATAAGAGTACGGGCTGTGCAGACAATGGCAATGACGGCCACGATTGTTACAATGGTGTGTACCTTATAATATTCCCAGTAATACGCGAAGCGTTCTTTCCAGGTCATATCCTTCATTTTGCGTTGCTGTTCGCGGATCTCATCAATGATTCCGCGGTATTTTCCGTCTTTATTATGAGCATTAGACATAAACTTGTTCACTCCTTTTCATCTTGTATCATCTTAATCCAGATTGCAGACAGAAGTCAATGTTCCCAATTATTAAATTTGTGTAAACAATTATCGTTTCTATAGGGCGGATGCCCGACATGAAATAAGTTGCCGGCTTTTCCGGCAACTTATGAATGGCATGGCTGAACTATTAGAACAAAATGATGTAGCTGAACCTGTCAAAGCGAAAATGATCTCTTGCAAGTTTCACGAAAATATACTATTATTTAGAGTAACTATTCAGGAATGTGTCGGAAGGCAGAAAGAAATGCAGAAGATCTGTTTCTGAAATGGTGCAATGTTTGAAAAATCCGGAGGCGTGGAAATGAACGATACCTATGTAGAATGGATGGTTAAAAGAAAGACATCTGTTGCAATGAAATTTTTAAAAATGCTATTGATTATTCTTACGGTAATGATCGGTCTGCTTGCCATGGTTGCTTTTAATATGGTACTTTTTATTGTAGCAATTGTGATTGGCGTGGGGGCTTATTTTGCTTCCATGAATTCCGATGTGGAATATGAATATCTCTATGTAGATAAAGAACTGACGGTGGATAAGGTGCTTGCCAAGAGCAGACGTAAAAAGGTAGCAACCTTTGATATGGGCAAAATGGAAGTAATGGCACCGATCAAATCTTATCATCTGGATAACTATAAGAACCGTCAGGACAAGGCTGTGGATTACAGCAGCGGCGAGGAGCAGCAGCCGGATCACCGTTATGTCTTCTATTATGACGGAAAGCAGAAGGTGATTTTCGAGCCGAATCAGGAAATGGTGAAGGCGATTCAATTCATAGCACCCCGTAAGGTGTTTATGGATTAAATATAAACGCAGATAATGTATTAGAAACAGAAATTACAAACTAGGAGGAGAGAAAATGGGTCAGATTATTGGCGAAGGCATTACCTTTGATGATGTGCTTTTGGTTCCCGCCTATTCCCAGGTGGTTCCAAATGAGGTTGATTTAACAACATGGCTGACAAAGAAGATCAAACTCAACATTCCGATGATGAGTGCCGGCATGGATACCGTAACAGAACATCGTATGGCGATTGCCATGGCAAGACAGGGTGGAATCGGTATTATCCACAAGAATATGTCGATTGAGGCACAGGCAGAGGAAGTAGATAAGGTGAAGAGATCTGAGAATGGAGTCATCACAGATCCGTTTTCCCTGTCCCCGGAACATACACTGGCAGATGCGGATGCCTTAATGGCGAAGTTCCGTATATCCGGTGTGCCGATTACAGAGGGGCGTAAACTGGTTGGTATCATTACGAACCGTGATCTGAAGTTTGAAACAGACTTTACAAAGAAGATCAAGGAATCCATGACATCCGAAGGACTGATTACCGCACCGGAAGGAATTACCCTGGAAGACGCTAAGAAGATTCTTGCCAAAGCGCGTAAGGAAAAGCTTCCGATCGTAGACGCAGATTTTAATTTAAAGGGACTTATTACCATTAAGGATATTGAGAAGACGATCAAGTATCCGTTGTCCGCAAAGGACGATCAGGGACGTCTGCTTTGTGGAGCAGCCGTCGGCATTACGGCGAATGTCTTGGACCGTGTCAGTGAGCTTGTAAAGGCTAAGGTTGATGTGGTTGTTTTAGACTGTGCACATGGACATTCCGAGAATGTATTGCGTTGTGTGCGCATGATTAAGGAAGCATATCCCGATGTGCAGGTTATCGCAGGTAATGTGGCAACCGGAGAAGGAACCAGAGCATTAATTGAAGCAGGCGCTGATGCCGTCAAGGTTGGTATCGGTCCCGGTTCCATCTGTACCACACGTATTGTCGCAGGTATCGGTGTACCGCAGATTTCTGCAATTATGGATGCTTATGCGGTTGCCAGGGAATACGGTATTCCGATCATTGCAGATGGTGGTATTAAGTATTCCGGAGATATGACCAAGGCGATTGCCGCAGGTGGAAATGTATGTATGATGGGAAGTATTTTTGCAGGATGCGATGAAAGTCCCGGAACCTTTGAATTATATCAGGGACGTAAATACAAGGTATATCGTGGTATGGGATCCATTGCCGCTATGGAAAATGGCAGCAAGGACCGTTATTTCCAGGAAAACGCCAAGAAGCTTGTACCGGAAGGCGTAGAGGGCCGTGTCGCGTATAAGGGAACTGTGGAGGATACGGTGTTCCAGCTTATGGGTGGACTTCGTTCCGGTATGGGATATTGTGGAACCAGAACCATTGAGGAACTTAAGGAGAACGGCAGATTCGTGAAGATTTCTGCGGCATCCTTAAAGGAAAGCCATCCTCATGATATTCATATTACGAAGGAAGCACCAAACTACAGCGTAGATGAATAGAATAGAACTATACTATCCCAGGGCTTTATGGGAAGCAGGGGGTTCTTTATCAGTGAGTAATTATGATGAGAATATTTTAGGGCAGGATGCAGCAGCCATTGTGCAGTCCTTTATAGATGAAAAACAATTGGAAAAATGGCAGAAGCATTTCAGTGATGTTGCAAATGTGTTTCTGTGCTGTTTGGATGGTAAAGGTGTCCAGCTTACTTCCTTTAGCGGGAAGGCGGATGAAACCGCAATAATTGAACAGATGATTGATGCGGAGCAGTATCAGGATATGCTGCTCCGTGTATCCGATAGTACATTAGAAGACCAGGCAATTGAGACAACGGCGTATCCCAATCTGCGCGTGGCAGTCATTTCTGCCAAACTGCAGGGAAAACCGGTCTTGAATTGGCTGGCTTATGGTGTTTTAGTGGATGGATATGATGCCGGAGATTATGAAAACCCTCCGCTTGAAGGATTTCATACGATGCTTACGGAGGCACAGTTTATTCATGCGGTGGATGCGCTGCGTGACTTTACCAATGTATTGCTTGGATACCGGATGTCCATCATGACTGCGCAGGCGGAATGCCGCAGGAGCCGCAGTTCGGAAAAGGAGATGAGTGTGAGTCTTCACCGGACAGAGGCACTTACCGATGTAGTGCAGTTACTGGAAAGTGAAGATGCCATCGAAACAGTGATTACGAATCTTATTGAGATTGTGTCACGGTTTTTATGTATTTCCGGCGGAGCCGTTTATAAGATCAAACAGGAACCGGAACGGGTAGAGGTAGTTGCATTCTGGGGAAAAGGGATTAGCAATGTTCAGGTTCCGCAGGATGGAAGCTTTCAGCTGCCGGAAATTTTGAAAACGGACAAAACGGTTGTTTTGTCAGGAAGCTCCCTTGCAAGTGCACAGGAACGGAAGGAATTGGAAGCAATCGGACTTAAGGCAGCCATTGTGATTCCGGTAATGGTCAATCATACACCGGGGATGTATGTATGCTTTGGGGACTGCAGTGGCAGCAGGGTATGGCAGATCGAGGAAGTAAAATTCATCAATGACTCGGTGAAGATTCTGCAGAGTATTCTGACACGCCGGATTCAGAAGAATTCACTGGCAAGCTCGTATGCATCCTTAGAAAGAATTCTGGATAATGTCGGAAGTGCTGTTTATGTCCGGGATCTCAACACAGGGAAGATCCTGTTTGCGAACAGTAATATGAGGCGGACCTTTGAGTTGGAATTAAAGAGGCAGATGATTCAGGACATTTTTGAACACAGTATCGAAAGTGACAAGGGAGTCTGTGAGATTTACTATACCAAAAGAGACCGCTGGTATGATCTGTACTACACCAGAATGCCGTGGGTAGACGGAAGTCCGGTACTTTTGTGTGCACTCTATGATATTACCGATAAGAAAATTTATCAGAGAAAGATTGAACAGCAGGCGTATACCGATTTCCTTACCGGCTTGTATAACCGGATGTGCTGTGAGCGTGATCTGGCGAAGTTCATTGATCTGGCGAAGAAGACGAAGGATAAGGGCTTACTGTTGTACATTGATCTGGATGATTTTAAGCATATCAATGACGGACTGGGACATCAGTATGGCGATGTCCTGTTAAAAGCAATTTCCCACAGCCTGCAGCGGATTGAAGGAATTGAGGATACCTGCTACCGCATGGGAGGGGATGAGTTTGTAATTATCCTCTCACCGGCAGTTTATGAGAAACGGGAACAGATTATTACCAATATTAAAGATATTTTCTTAAAGCCGTGGTTTTTACGGGACTCCGATTATTACTGTACGATGAGTATGGGAATTGTGGAATTTCCCGGAGAGGATGCCAATGTGCATGATCTCATTAAGATGGCGGATATTGCCATGTATGAGGCCAAGAAGGGCGGCAAGAACCGGATTGCCTATTATGAGGAATGCTTTGCGGCAAGATCCGGAAAGCGGCTTGATATGGAAAAGAATATGCGTGAGGCAACGGCAGATAGCTTTAAGGAATTTGAGATTTATTTCCAGCCGATCGTGGATATTACGAAGGAAGGCTTCCCATGTACCGGAGCAGAGGCGTTAATCCGCTGGAACTGCTCGGAGCTTGGCTCTATACCACCTTCGGAATTTATTCCACTCGCAGAGTATCTGGGGCTGATTAATCCTATCGGCAACTATGTGTTATATGAGTCCTGTAAGATCTGTCATAGCTGGAATACGCACGGCTATCCGAATCATCGCGTGAACGTGAATCTTTCGGTGGTACAGCTTCTGCAGACAGATATTGTGGAGATTGTACAGAATGCATTAAAGGATACCGGACTTTCGCCGCACAATTTGACACTGGAGGTAACAGAGAGCCTTGCCATTGATGATATGGATCGTATGAAGAAGATTTTAGCAAAGATCAAGGATCTTGGTGTGCGGATTGCACTGGACGATTTTGGAACAGGATATTCGTCACTTAATCATATCCGCGAGATTCCGTTTGATGTCATCAAGGTGGATCAGAGCTTTATCAAGGATCTGGATAAGGACTCTTATGCGAAGTCCTTTGTGCGGATGGTAGGAGAGCTTGCCGAGGCACTGGGTGTGAACCTTTGTGTGGAAGGCGTGGAAACGAAGGTACAGTTTGATATTTTAAAGAATATGTGTGTAGATCTGGTGCAGGGCTATTATTTCGACCGCCCGATGCCAAGAAAGCAGTTTGAAGAAAAATATCTGCCGAAGATGACCTCGTAAGAGGGCATGGCAGTAAGGATCGATGAGGAGGAAAAAGAATGGAATCCAAGAATTTTATTGAACAGATCATTGACAAAGATTTAGCAGAAGGCGTATACGACAATGTACACACCAGATTTCCACCCGAACCGAACGGATATCTTCATATCGGACACGCGAAGAGTATCTTATTAAACTACGGTCTGGCACAGGAATACGGCGGCAAGTTTAACATGCGGTTTGACGATACCAATCCGACCAAAGAAAAATCCGAATTCGTGGAATCCATTCTTGCAGATATCAAGTGGCTTGGCGCAGACTGGGAGGATCGTCTGTTCTTTGCATCCAACTATTTCGACCAGATGTATGAGGGTGCCGTAAAGCTGATCAGGAAGGGAAAGGCTTATGTGTCCGATCTGACGGCAGATGAAATGAGAGAATACCGTGGAACGCTGACAGAGCCGGGTAAGGAAGATCCCAGCCGGAACCGCAGCGTGGAGGAGAACCTTGCCTTATTTGAAAAGATGAAGAACGGCGAATATGCCGACGGTGAGAAGACCCTTCGTGCGAAGATTGATATGGCATCTCCCAATATGAACATGAGGGATCCGATTATCTACCGTGTGGCTCATATGACACATCACAACACCGGAGACCGTTGGTGCATTTACCCCATGTACGACTTCGCCCACCCGATCGAGGATGCAATTGAAGGAATTACCCATTCCATCTGTACACTGGAATTCGAGGATCATAGGCCTCTATATGACTGGGTGGTACGTGAACTGGAATACCCGCATCCGCCCAAGCAGATTGAGTTTGCGAAGATGTATCTTACAAATGTGGTTACCGGAAAGCGTTACATCAAGAAGCTGGTGGAAGATGGCATTGTAGACGGATGGGATGATCCGAGACTGGTATCCATCGCAGCCCTTCGCCGCAGAGGCTTTACCCCGGAATCCATTAAACGTTTCGTAGAGCTGTGTGGCGTTTCCAAGGCAAATGCTTCCGCAGACTATGCGATGCTTGAATACTGTATCCGTGAGGACCTGAAACTGAAGCGTCCCCGTGTGATGGCCGTTCTGGATCCCGTAAAGCTTGTCATTGACAATTACCCGGAAGATCAGACGGAATGGCTGGAGATTGCAAACAACCTTGAAAATGAATCCCTGGGAAGCCGTAAGGTGCCTTTTGGCAGGGAATTATACATTGAACGTGAAGATTTCATGGAAGAGCCGCCGAAGAAGTATTTTCGTCTTTTCCCCGGAAATGAAGTACGTCTGATGAATGCTTATTTCGTAACCTGTACCGGCTGTGTGAAGGATGAGGACGGCAATGTAATCGAAGTACATTGTACCTATGATCCGGCTACCAAGGGCGGTAATGCAGACCGTAAGGTCAAGGGAACGATTCACTGGGTATCTGCTAAGGAAGCAGTGAAGGCTACTGTTCGTTTGTATGAGAATATCATTGACGAAGAAAAGGGTGTATATAATGAGGAGGACGGAAGTCTGAACCTCAATCCCAATTCCCTTACCACTTTAGAGAATTGTTATGTGGAGCCGGTACTTGCAGGTGCAAAAGCATATGAAAGCTTCCAGTTCGTAAGGCAGGGGTTTTTCTGTGTGGATTATAAAGATTCCACGGAAGGAAAGCCGGTATTTAACCGTGTAGTATCATTAAAGAGTTCATATGTGTTACCTAAGGCATAAAGAACAGGAAAGAAAGTGAGTAAATTATGGCAGGATTATTGGCAGGATTAGAAAAACTTGGATTAAAAAATCTGGACAATCTGAACTTGTATGAAGAAGAAAAAGAAAAGGAACAGGAAGTAAAAAGGGAAGAAGTAAAAGAGGAAGAGGTGCCGCAGGATAAAGAAAAGGACTATCTGTTTTCCAAAACCTACGACTGTCCGGTATGTGCAACAAAGTTTAAAGATATCACTGTAAAAGCCAATCGTGCCAGACTGGTTCATATGGACCGGGATTTAAGACCGGTTCACGATGACATTGAACCGTTAAAGTATGAGGCAATCGTGTGCCCGAAATGCGGATACGCAGCTCTGGGCAGATATTTCGGAGCACTGGCACCGTCACAGGCCAAAGCAATCCGTGAGAATATTTCAAGCTCCTATCAGGGGAAAGCGGAAGAAAAGGAAACCTATACCCTGGAAGAAGCGCTCGAACGCAACAAGATGTGCCTTTTAAATGCGATTGTAAAGCATGCCAAAGCAAGTGAAAAGGCTTACATCTGTCTGAAATGCGGCTGGCTGGTACGTTGCATGAAGGAAGAACTTTTAAAGGAAGCACCGGAGGATACGACGAGGTTAAAGGAGCTTAAGGAGCAGGAGCTGGAATATTTAAAGAATGCCTATGAAGGATTCGTAAATGCCCGGATGACCGAGAGCAATTATCCGATGTGTGGTATGGATGAAATGACCGTGGATTATCTGGTGGCAGCGCTTGCCATGGATATCGGTCAGTATGATGTGGCAACGAAGATGATTGCGACGATCCTGACTTCTACTTCGGCAACACCGAGAATTAAGGATAAGGCAAGGGATATGAAGGACGAACTGATTGCACTTATCAGGGAAAAGACCGCAAAGTAACATTGGGTAAGTCCTGCAACAGAAGAGAAGCAAAAAATAAGAAAAACAGAAAGCTGTGTGGCAGAGTCCACACAGCTTTTTCAGTGCTCATTTATTGATGTTCAGGAGAAGATTCCTGTTTTCGTTCTTATTCCAAAGGAAATTCTTCGGTAACGGAATCGGTGTTTTCCTTAGCAGGTTCCTCGGCCGGAGCTTCGGGAGCGGGAGCTTCTTCTGTTTCGGAAGCAGCTTCTTCGGGAGTGGTTTCCTTAGCAGATTCCTCCGCAGCCACTTCTTCGCTGGCAGCCTCCACAGGTTTTGCTTCGGATTTCTCAGCGGATTCCATCACGGTTTCTTTCACCTTCTGAACGGAATCGGTAATGACTTCTTTGGCTTTCTGGAAAGCTTCGGTTGCAAAAGCCTCTGCTTTATTAAGATTCAGGGAAACATAGGAACGTTCTTTTGAAGAGGCAGGATCTTCATCGAGATCTTCGCTGAAATCATCAAAATCGTCATCCTCTTCCTTACCGGAAAGAACAGTTGCTTTATCTTTCTTCTGCAGATACTGATAAGCACCATAAGCAGCGGCACCTGCTATAGCAGAAAATAATAAAAACTTACCAAATTTCTTGGACATATACGTACTCCTTTCTGTAACAAACTGTAACTGTGAAGGTATTGAATCGTTACAACATCATATATATTATTCGATACGTATATCTTAATACTATTTTGGAAAAAAGAAAAGAAAATTATACGAAACAGTTTCAAAAAAATTTATAAATTTTTCCAGCCGGATTTATGGGATTAATACCTTCGGTCATCTTGAATCCATGACAGAAATATGTTATATTTTTCTTCGACTAAGAAAGTCAATTGGAAGGGATACAGGGGGTATGAACGAGAAGTTTTTTGATTTGAAGAAGGAGAAGCAGGATCGTATGATCAATGCCTCCTTAAAAGTGTTTGCCATGAACGGCTATGCACATGCAAGTACGGATGATATTGTCCGTGAGGCGGGACATCGTCTTTTACACTATGCCATGTTACTGTTTCATTATTTTGTAAGCAAGCTGGGACTGTATTCGTTTATTTACGATTACAGCATCCGCTATGTGATTCTGGAATTGACCACAGGCGTCGATAAGGAAGAGACGGATTATTTCCGTCTGGTGGAGCAGATCAAAGAAGCAGAGCTGCAGGTGATGCGCAATTATCCGTGTATGATGCTGTTTTTGAATAACAGCAGACTGGAAAATGTCAGTGAGGTACTGGTAGAAACCGAGGACAAGCGGAATATTTTAGGTGAGAAATATGCGCAGATTTTAAGTCAGGCGAGGGGGGAAGAGCTGGATGAGCGGTTAAGCCGGGAACAGCTTTCGGAAATGATCCGTTTTACGACAGAAGGACTGATGCGCAGGCATTTCTATGAAGGATCTTTCCAGCCCGAGCTTTATCATCAGGAATTAAAACAGTATCTGGGAACCATG
>USDI01000065.1 GCA_900553305.1 uncultured Lachnospiraceae bacterium | reverse complement strand
GAATGCTTGCATTCAAACAGAATAGCAATTTTATATGGCGAAGTAACCACATGAGTAAAACTTGAGCTGCATTAGCAACGGTTTTACGAATGTGGTTCTGAATAGTTACGGAATTTCTTAAAATAGTAGCAGGAGTATAGGATATATGGCTAAACAGACATGGAAACCGGGGAATATGCTCTATCCGCTTCCGGCAGTTCTGATTACTGTGGCAGATCAGCAGGGCAATCCCAATATTTTTACAGTGGCATGGGCAGGTACCGTCTGCAGCGATCCGGCAATGGTATCAATCTCTGTCCGTCCTTCGCGTTATTCCCACCATATGATCGAAGAGACGGGAGAATTTGTGATTAATCTGACGACAAGAGATCTGGCATTTGCAACGGATTACTGTGGAGTGAAGAGTGGCAGGGATGTGGATAAGTTTAAAGAGCTTGGTCTTCATATGAGTCCCGCAGAGGAAGTAGGTGCCCCGCTTTTAGACGAAAGCCCGGTAAACATTGAATGTAAGGTGACGCAGGTGCTCCGGCTTGGAACACACGATATGTTTGTGGCGAAGGTTGTATCCGTACATGCGGATGAAAAGTATATGGATGAAAATGGAAAGTTTTCTCTTGAAAAGGCAGATCCGATTGCGTATTCACACGGAACGTATTACACCCTCGGAGAAAAGCTTGGGACATTTGGCTACAGCGTAAAGAAACGATAGAATCCGAAAGGGCTCTATCGTTTTTCCTTTGAGGATAAAAGGCTTCCACGCACAATTGCATCCTTGCCATACTTATTGCGGATGGCATCCAGGGCGTTATCGAGGGCATCGAGCTTTTCGCGGGATGGACCTGTATTCTTCTCCGGCTGATCGGAGATCCGGTCGAATAAACTTAACTGGACAGGGGCATCCATATCGCTCAATTTGGTGGTGCGAACCCCCAGCAGACGGATGGGTGAACCGTTCCATAATTCGTCGAATAACTGACAGGAATTCCTGTAAAGGAGAGTGGTTGCATTCGTTGGCTCCGGGAGATTTCTCTGATGGGAAGCATTCCGGAAGTCGGCGTATTTGATTTCAACGCTTACCATGGAAGCGGACTGGCTTGCATGACGTAACCGCTCTCCGACGCTTTCACATAAGGATAAAAGAATCGGATAGGCTTCATTGGCGGTAGTAAGATCCTTTGCAACGGTAGTGGAATTACCGATTCCTTTTGCTTCCGCGGGTACAGAGGTGACACCGGAATCGTCGATGCCATTGGCATACTGCCACAAAAGAACACCATGGCTTTTGAGATGGGAGGCAATAATGGACACATCGGTTGCAGCAAGATCGCCAATCGTGCGGATTCCTAAATTATGAAGTGCCTGCACACTGGATTTACCACACATATATAAGGAAGAAACAGGCAGAGGCCACATCTTTTCTTTAATTTCATGCTGATAAAGGGTATGCACCTTATCAGGCTTTTCAAAATCGGAAGCCATTTTGGCAAGCACGCGCCTATCGGAAATGCCGACATTCACGGTGAAACCAAACCGGTTACGGATCTCGTCCCTGATATGGAAAGCCGCTTCTATGGGAGAAGTGTAGTGGTGCCGGATGGGCGTATAATCCATGAAGCATTCATCGACACTGAGCTGTTCAATATCGGGGCAGACAGAACGAAGATAGTTCATCAGTTCTTCGCTTTTCTGGTGGTAATAATGCATGTCCGGACTTTCCATGACGAGAGTGGGACATTTGCGGAAAGCGCTGACGATCGGTTCGGCAGTCTGGATCCCGTATTTCTTAGCGGGGATAGACTTGGCGAGAACGATGCCGTGCCGCTTTTCTTTATCGCCGCCGATGATGGAAGGAATGGTGCGCAGGTCGAGTGGGTCGCCGTTTTGCAGACGGCGGATGGCACTCCAGCTTAAGTATGCAGAATTGACATCAATATGAAAAATGGTTTCGCCACTCACGATTGCCTTCCCTCCTTTTCCCTATTATATACGGAAATACATGGAAAGAACAGGCTCTTTACAAGTAAATTTAGAACTGTTAAAATAAAGCCGTTACCTTTTGGATATGGAAATAGAATAGGAATGATTTATGATACATTTTTCTTCACATTATAAACGGTTAAAAATGCGTTTTTTAAAGATTGCACTGCTGGCAGTTTTTGTCAGTATTTTTTTCATGCCGTCTTTTGTGAAATTTGTGAAAACCGGAGACAATATGTTTACGGTCTTTTTGAACGGACAGGAAGTCGGTGTAGTGGATTCGGTCGAAAATGCGAAAAGTTATGCGGTAGAAGCCAGAAGAAATGTGGCCTCTGAGAGTAATCATCTGGTTCTGGTAGAGAGTGAAATCGAAACCGTTGGACAGGAAGTGTTATGGGGCAGAGTGGATTCTCCGAAGCTTGTTATCAATAACATGGAGAAGGTCTATTCTTCGGACATGAAGGAATCCATGATTAAGTCCTATGTTGTCAAAATTAATGAAAAAATTATCAATCTTGCCAATCTGGATGAGGTCGTTGCACTTTTGCAGGCAGCGGTAAATAAATATGATGAAGCCAAAGAGTATCAGGTGGAACTGCAGCTTGATCCGACAAGAGAACTTCCGGTTATGAGTGCGTCTGTTGCAACGCGTGAAGAGGTAAAAGAACAGGAAGAAGCAGCAGAGGCTGTGGCATTGGAAGCCGGATTCCAGGCAGATATGACCGCATTGTTTGATCAGATTGAACCGGATGTCGAGAAGGACTTTGAGGACTATCAGCTTGGTATAATCTCAATGAATTTCGGGGATGATATAGAGGTAGCCGAGGCTTATCTGGATGAGAACGAGTTGACGGATATCAGCCTTGCCATTAATGAAGTGACAAGTGATGAAGAGAAAAATCAGATTTATAAGGTGGTTTCCGGTGATACGTTGTCCGGAATTGCCATTAAAACCAATGTTCCGCTGGACAAGCTGATTGAAATGAATGATTCCCTGGAGGATGAAAATTCGATGATCCGTCCGGATCAGGAACTGATTGTAACGGTAGAAGAACCGATGCTTGCTGTCCAGCGTCAGGAAGAAATGTATTATGAAGAAGATTATGACGCGGATGTGATTTATATTGATAATGATGACTGGTATACAACAGAAACCAAAGTGCATCAGCAGCCATCAGCAGGACACCGTAAGGTCGTTGCGGTTGTTTCCTTTGAAAATAATACGAAGGTTTCAGAGGAGATCATTAAGGAAGAGATTACTTATGTGGCAGTTCCGAAGATCGTGGAACGTGGAACGAAGATTCCGCCGACCTATATCAAGCCGATCTCCGGCGGACGTCTTTCTTCCAATTTCGGACGGCGTAATCGCCCGACGAGAGGTGCAAGCTCTTACCATAAGGGTGTTGACTGGGCAACTCCGACAGGAACGGCGGTTTATGCTTCCTGTGGTGGTACAGTTGTAAAAGCCGGCTGGGGAAGCGGATACGGATATTGTGTATACATTAATCATCCGGATGGCAGACAGACACGATATGGACATTTAAGTAAGGTGCTCGTTTCTGCGGGACAGACGGTTTCCCAGGGACAAAGGATTGCTTTGAGTGGAAATACGGGTGTCAGCACAGGACCGCATCTGCACTTTGAGATCCTGATTAACGGTTCCCAGGTGAACCCGCTGAAATATCTGAATTAGCCCTAAACAGATGTTTGGGTTTACAGACTTTTACATTATGTTATAATGATAAAAGGGTTTTCGTACCAAATTCCGTTTGAGTTGATTGAAATAATGTGACTATGAAGAGATTAAATAGTTGCAGAATTACTGAAATATTACTACGCATGAAGATAAATACTGGATGGAATATATCAAACGCATTTCGAGGTATGCTATGGAACAGTATGCAATCAGAGGTGGCAATCCGTTAGTCGGCGAAGTCGAAATCGGTGGCGCAAAGAATGCGTCTTTAGCGATTCTGGCAGCAGCCGTTATGACGGATGAAACCGTATTAATAGAAAATATCCCGGATGTCCGTGACACCAATGTGATGATGCAGGCCATTGAAAGCATTGGAGGCATAGTGGAGCGTGTAGACCGTCACACTGCCCGGATTTCCGGCAAAAATATCAAGGATCTTGTAATCGAAGGGGATTACATTAAGAAGATCCGTGCTTCTTATTATCTGCTGGGTGCATTGCTTGGCAAGTATAAGAAGGCACAGGTTTCTTTACCCGGTGGCTGTAACATCGGACTGCGCCCCATCGATCAGCATATCAAAGGCTTTCGGGCACTCGGCGCGGATGTGAAGATTGCCAACGGGTTAATTTTTGCAGAAGCGGAGAAGCTCACGGGAAGTCATATATATATGGATGTGGTTACGGTTGGAGCAACGATCAATGTGATGCTGGCAGCCGTAATGGCAGAAGGACAGACAATTATTGAAAATGCAGCGAAGGAGCCGCATGTCGTTGATGTGGCGAATTTCTTAAACTGCATGGGGGCCAATATCAAGGGTGCCGGTACGGATGTGATCCGTATCAAAGGTGTTTCAAGACTTCATGGCACAGAGTATACGATTATTCCGGATCAGATCGAGGCAGGAACCTTTATGTTTGCCGCAGCAGTAACAAAGGGCGATGTGATCGTTAAGAATGTCATCCCGAAACATTTGGAGTCTATCAGTGCAAAGCTCCTTGAAATCGGATGCGAAATTGAGGAATCCGACGATGCCGTACGTGTTGTGGCATCGAAGCCTCTTACTCATACACATGTAAAGACACTTCCCTATCCGGGATTTCCGACGGATATGCAGCCGCAGATCACGGTGACACTGGGACTTTCCAGGGGAACGAGTATTGTGACCGAGAGTATTTTTGAGAACCGGTTTAAGTATGTGGACGAGCTTACCAGAATGGGAGCGAATATCAAGGTTGAAGGAAATACGGCAATCATTGACGGGGTTCCCAAGTATACGGGTGCCAGTATCAGTGCACCGGATCTCCGTGCAGGAGCCGCACTTGTAATTGCCGCGCTGGCCGCAGAGGGAATTACAACGATTGATGATATTAAATATATTGAACGTGGATATGAGGATTTTCATCTGAAGCTTGCATCCCTTGGGGCACAGATTGATAAGATCAGTACGGAACGGGAGTTGCAGAAGTTCCGGTTGAAGACAGGCTGATCAGGATTCCCGTGGATGTAGGATGGAATTCGTGGTTCAAATAGTTCAGTGGTTCAAAGAATGATGGAAGGCTGTTGCTTCTGTACGTTGGAAGCGATGGTCTTTTTTTGCTTCCGGAGAGAAGGGCATGCGCCCGTAACCGGTTGCTCCCGTTGGAACCTTCCGATTTTTCTATCATCCTGTGCAAGGTCAGTGTGGCGGTGTTGAAATCGAACGCAATCCTCTGCAAAAGAACATCCGTGTCCTTTGCAGAGTAAGTCGTGCATCCGTGCACAACTTTTGCTGACTGTGTCTGCCCTTGCAGATGATGTAAGAAAAATCAGGAAGAACCCATAGGGGATCAACCTGGTTACGGCAGCATGCCTCTGGCAGACGGAAGCTAATTAGGAAGATTAAATTCAAGCCACAGGGAGTGAAAACGCTGTTGTTCATGTTCTTTTATTTCAAATAAGGGATTATATAAGACATGCTGCATAACATCGGCATCTTTCAGAATTTCGTCCAGAGAATCATGACGCTGGACTTGTCGCTGTGATTGTAGATTGCTGTACAGATGGAATTTATTTCTTCTTTGTTAAATAAGTCTAAAGAAGCTAAGAGTTGGTGGGCCATCTGTGCATCCTTGTGAGCATGATCCTGTGAATCCATGTTGGCATAGGAATAAATGTCATGCAGCATACCTGCAATGACAGCCAGTTCAACATCTTCACCACGCTTTAAAGCTAATAAGGCACAGGCCTGTGCAACACCGTATAAGTGTAAATAGGCACATCTTCGTTCCGTTGGATCAGACATATTCAATAGAATTTTATCTACAAGTTCTCTTGCAGCCTCAATTCGCATGCCATCTGGCAGTAATTTAGTTCCCAAATCGTTCATAAGCTTCTCCCTTATACAATATTTTCAATTCTTTATCTATTTTAACATAAAAATAATATGATAGATAAAAATAGTAGTATAATGATTCCAATATGAATATAGGAAAGGTGGAACTCGGCAATGGAAATAAGAAGTATCTTAATAAAGGACACAACAAAAGAAGAGCGGATACGCATCGTGCAGGAAGGGCTTAGTCAGTGTGGCGGTGCCTGCGATTTCTGCAACGGGTGTGATAATTTGGGCGGCGGCATCGTAGACTCCTTTTATGAGCCGTATATCAATGGAGAGAAGGAACTGCGTGAACTCAATGAAGAGTACAGGAGCAATGCAGGGCTGGTACGCTAAATCAGTGCCTCAATCTGCACATTAGACTGTGTGCTCAGGTCTACAAATCCACCGGCCGTTTTGATGGTCGGCGAAGAAAGCTTGTCCTTGTGGATAAATACAACGGTTCCGACAGTTCCATTTGTAAGGCGGACATTGTTGAGCAGATAGGTATTTACCACGTTTTCTAAGAAAGTCATGACAAACTTGGGATCGTACTTCTGCAGGCCTTCTTCCTCGAAGATCGAGATGGCAGAGAACGGGCATAAGGGTCCGCGGTAAACTCTGGCAGAGGTGGTTGCATCGTAAACATCGGCAATGGCAACCATCTTGGCATAGATTCCGATCTGGTTTGCCATAAGCCCTAAGGGATAGCCGCTTCCGTCACAACGTTCATGGTGCATCAGTACGGCATTTAATACATCCTGATCAAGCTTGGAATCCGGTAAAAGCCGGTAACCTTCCTGAGGATGGCGCTTGATGATGTTAAATTCCTGTTTGGTAAGCTTGTCCGGTTTTTTCAGAATGCTGCCGGGAATCTTGATCTTACCAATATCATGGAGAAGACCGCTTGTCGTAGCCTTCACAATTTCTTCTTCATCCATGCGCAGCCAGCGGGCAAAAATGTTACAGATCAGTGCCACATTCATGCTGTGCACATAGGTCTCGTCATCGTATTCGCGCATACAGTGCAGCATATCGAAGACATTGGGTGTGGTTGCCGCAAGGTCCAGAATGTTCAGGGTATGGTTCATCAGTTTATTGACATCCAAAGGAGATCCCTTTTCGACGACGTCATTCATTGCGCCACGGAAAGAATCTACGTCATTTTCAAATTCTGTGCGAAATCTGGTAAATTCGGGACTGCGTTTGATTCTGTCCGCATAGGACGTGGTGTAGTCATCTGTCTGGGTAGATTGTACCACAAGCTTATCTTCAACACGCACGGTAAGAACCGAATAAAAGGCAAGCTTCGTAATCGTAGAATCGGTCAGAATGATTCCACGAGGTAAAATAAGCTGGTTATTAAAATTGTATACGTCCTCGGCAGTAACCATGCCGGGAACGAGATCAGATGTATTGACTCGTTTCATATGTCCCCCTGAAAGTGCCCCAACGCTTCCCTTATATTATAAGATAAATAAAGGAGTTATGTCAATAAATAGGCGGGATATAACAAAATGTGTGACAATTTATCGGGATGATAAAAGTTATCGTAAACACAACTATTTTTTCATTGACAAAGTATCGGGGATGGTGTAGCCTAAACTCAGATATGAAAATTCAATATTGTGATGAATCTCTTATTCAGAGTGGTGGAGGTACATAGGACCTATGAAGCCACGGCAACCCCTATAAGGAAGGTGCCTACCTGAGCGAGCAGCGAGCCTAATGGCGATCGAACAATAAGAGGATTTGATTATCGTGTATCAGGTCCGCTTAGTTAAGCGGACTTTCTTATTTTCTATCAAACAAAAAGGAGAAACCAAATGGAGAAAAGATTATTTACTTCCGAATCTGTAACCGAAGGACATCCGGACAAGGTCTGCGATGCCATTTCTGATGCCATCCTTGATGCCTGCATGGCAAAGGATCCGATGAGCCGTGTCGCATGTGAAACCGCAGTATGTACCGGATTCGCATTAGTAACCGGTGAAATTACAACCAACGCTTATGTAGATATTCAGAAGATCGTCCGTGATACCATTAAGGAAATCGGTTATACCAAGTCTGAATACGGCTTTGATGGCAATACCTGTGCTGTTTTAGTTGCCATTGACGAGCAGTCTTCCGATATTGCGATGGGTGTTGATAAGGCTCTTGAAGCAAAGCAGGGAGAAATTAAGGATGATTTAGATACCGGTGCCGGCGATCAGGGTATGATGTTTGGTTATGCAACCAACGAAACCGAAGAATATATGCCTTATCCGATTTCTTTGGCACACAAGCTGGCATTACAGCTTACCAAGGTTCGTAAGGACGGAACCTTAAAGTATTTAAGACCGGACGGCAAGAGCCAGGTTTCGGTTGAGTATGATGAAAACGGCAAGCCGCTTCGTCTTGAGGCTGTTGTTCTTTCTACCCAGCATGATGAAGATGTCACACAGGAACAGATCCATGAAGATATTAAGAAGTATGTATTTGACCCGATCCTTCCGAAGGAATTACTCGATGAGAATACCAAGTATTTCATCAATCCCACCGGACGTTTCGTAATCGGTGGACCTCACGGTGATGCAGGTCTTACCGGACGTAAGATTATCGTAGATACCTACGGTGGATATGCACGTCACGGCGGCGGCGCTTTCTCCGGAAAGGACTGCACGAAGGTAGACCGTTCCGCAGCTTATGCAGCACGTTATGTTGCTAAGAACATTGTTGCAGCAGGACTTGCTGACAAGTGTGAAATCCAGCTTTCCTACGCAATCGGTGTAGCACAGCCTACTTCCATCATGGTTGACACCTTCGGAACCGGAAAGGTTTCTGATGAAAAGCTCCTTGAAGCAATTCGTGAGAACTTCGACCTTCGTCCGGCAGGAATCATCAGGATGTTAGATCTTCGCCGTCCGATCTACAAGCAGACCGCGGCTTACGGACACTTTGGACGTAACGACCTGGATCTGCCCTGGGAGAAGCTTGATAAGGTGGAGGTATTAAAGAAGTACCTGTAATCCACATGAGACAAACTACGTTGTGAAACAGCGGTTTTACGAATGTGGTTCTGAATAGTTACAAATATCTGCAATAAAGAATAGAGTTAATGTATAGGTGATTGATCCAATCAGACTTATATATTAACTCTATTTTTGTATTCCTTGCTTGCATCACCTCCCCATAAAGGGTAAACTGTAACTACATGAACATAGTACATAAAAATTCCGGAGGAACACCATGGCATTTACGCATCTTCATGTGCATACCGAATACAGCTTATTAGACGGATCCAATAAAATAAAAGAATATGTGAAACGTGTCAAGGAGCTTGGCATGGACAGCGCGGCGATCACGGATCACGGTGTCATGTATGGCGTGATTGATTTTTATAAGGCATGCAGGGCGGAGGGGATTAACCCGATTCTTGGATGCGAGGTTTATGTTGCGCCCAATTCCCGGTTTGATAAAGAACTGACCGGCGGGGAGGACCGTTATTACCATCTGGTTCTGCTTGCAGAGAATAACAAGGGCTATGAGAATCTGATGAAGATTGTGAGCCGCGGTTTTACGGAAGGATATTATTACAAGCCGCGTGTCGATATGGAGCTGCTGCGGGAGTACCATGAAGGAATCATTGCGTTATCGGCCTGCCTTGCGGGTGAAGTGCAGCGTTATATCCAGAAGGGACTTGTGGATGAAGCGAAGAAGACCGCATTGAAATATCAGGACTGCTTCGGAAAGGGAAATTATTTTCTGGAGTTACAGGATCACGGGCTGCCGGAGCAGAAATTAGTGAATACGACGCTTTTGCAGATGAGCAAGGAACTGGATATTCCGATGGTCGTGACGAATGACGTGCACTATACCTATGCGGATGATGTGAAGCCGCATGATATCCTGCTTTGTCTGCAGACCGGAAAGAAATTGTCCGATGAGGACCGTATGCGTTATGAGGGCGGTCAGTATTATGTGAAGAGTGAAGAAGAGATGAAGGGACTGTTTCCCTATGCGTGGGAGGCAGTTGAGAATACCCAGCGGATTGCGGACCGGTGCCATGTGGAGATTGAATTCGGCGTGACGAAGCTGCCGAAATTCGATGTGCCGGAGGGGTATAATTCCTGGACGTACTTAAATAAATTGTGTTACGACGGCCTGAAGGAGCGGTACGGGGATGAGAATGCACCTGCCGGAGAGACCGGACAGACGTTGAAGGAACGGCTGGATTACGAACTGAATGTCATTCAGACGATGGGATATGTGGATTACTTCCTGATTGTCTGGGATTTTATCAATTACGCCAAGCAGAACGGCATTATGGTAGGACCCGGACGAGGATCGGCGGCGGGAAGTATTGCGGAAGTCCCTCAAGTCGACGGCTCATGTCAATCA
>USDI01000064.1 GCA_900553305.1 uncultured Lachnospiraceae bacterium | reverse complement strand
ATACAGGATGACCGTGGGAGCTTGCTCACAAAGGGCAGCTTGTATATTCATTTCTGCACGGCTGAACTGTTACTATTGTATAATTGATGGTATAATTGATAGACCGGCACATCTTGACGAATGAAAATCAGAAACGTACAATGGAACTGTTCCATAAAGACTGTATAGTGAAGGAGATTGAAAATATGAGTATGATTGATACCGTACGCTCCCAGATGATGGAAGCCATGAAGAACAAGGACAAAACGCGTAAGGATGCGCTTTCGATGCTGCTTTCCGCATTGAAGAACAAGGCCATTGATAAACGGGCAGATCTGACCGAGGCAGAGGAATTTGAAGTGGTAAAGCGTGAGATCCGTCAGACGAAGGAAACCATGGATCTGGCTCCGGCGGACCGTGAGGATATCAGGGAAGCGTGTGCGGCACGTCTTGCTGTTTACCAGGAATTTGCACCCGAAGAAATGAGTGAGGATGCGATCCGTGCGGAAGTACAGGCGGTACTTACGGCTCTTGGTATTACCGAGCCCTCTGCAAAGGACAAGGGTAAAGTAATGAAGGAACTTATGCCGAAGGTAAAAGGAAAGGCAGACGGCTCCTTAGTCAATAAGATTGTTGGCGAAATGTTAGCGTAGCCGGGTCATGAGCAGGAAGGATAAAAGATGAATAAAGATTTAACCACAGGAAAACCGGAGAAGGTACTGTGGGGGTTTTGTCTGCCTTTGTTTGGAAGTATTATTTTCCAACAGTTATATAATATTGCAGACAGTCTGATTGCCGGAAAGTTCGTGGGGGAGAATGCACTTGCGGCAGTCGGAAACAGCTATGAAATTACACTCATTTTTATTGCATTTGCCTTTGGCTGTAATATTGGCTGTTCAGTTATTGTGAGCAGATATTTTGGTGCAAAGGAATACCATAATGTCAGGACGACGGTACATACGACACTCTTAAGCGGTGCCGTTCTGTGTGCACTTTTGATGCTGCTTGGCTTCCTTGGATGTCATAAGATGCTTACGATGATTCATACACCGGAAGAAATTATGGCGGATTCCCAGTTGTATCTGATGATTTATATTGCAGGACTGCCGTTCCTTTTCTTCTATAATATTGCGACAGGAATTTTTTCCGCACTGGGAAATTCAAAGACGCCTTTTGTTTTTCTGGCGTGTTCATCGGTTGCGAATATTATCATGGACTATATTTTTGTAAGATTTTTTGCAATGGGAGTAGCCGGAGTGGCATGGGCAACCTTTATCTGTCAGGGAATCAGCTGCGTACTTGCCATTGTGGTTGTGTTCCGGCATCTTGGAGCACTGCAAAGCGAAAAGAAAGCCATCTGGTTTTCCATGCCGATCTTCCTGCAGATCTGCACGGTGGCGATTCCGAGTATCCTGCAGCAGAGCTTTGTTTCTGTCGGAAACATCATTATCCAGAGCCTCATCAACGGTTTTGGCGCATCGGTAATAGCAGGCTATGCGGCAGCCATTAAGCTCAATAACCTTGTGATTACCTCCTTTACCACACTGGCCAACGGAATCTCGAATTACACCTCGCAGAATCTGGGAGCTGGTAAGTACGAAAGGATTCACGATGGCTTTAAGGCAGGTATCAAAATGGTATGGACACTTTGTGTTCCGCTGGTACTGCTTTATGTGATTGCCGGAAGATGGCTGGTTTATCTGTTTATGGACAGCAGCAGTGGACCGGCAATGGACACCGGAATTCTGATCTTAAGGATTCTGGCACCGTTCTATTTCGTGGTATCGGTAAAGCTTGTGACCGATGGCGTGCTTCGCGGAAGCAGTATGATGGGAGCATTTATGATTGCAACCTTTACGGATCTGATTCTGCGTGTGAGCATTGCGGCAGTTTTATCTTCGAAGCTTGGCAGTGTAGGAATCTGGAGTGCATGGCCGGTTGGCTGGGCACTTGGAACCATGCTTTCCCTGTTCTTCTATTTCAGGGCAAAGAAAAACCACTTCCTGTTAAAAAGCAAGGAAATGGTTCAGATCGAAGAAGAGGAAAAACTGGAAGTTTAAGTTTACAGGGCCTTGCGGACCTCGATTGCTTTCATGGGGCACATCTCCTGACAACAGAAGCAGGAGATGCAGCCCTTTTTCTGAAAGACGGCCTTTTTCTTTCCGGACCGGTCTTCTTTGATTTTAATAATGTGCGCCGGGCAGCTTTCGGCACATTTGCCGCAGCCGACACATTTATCTTTATTCGGAAGAGGATAGGACTTAAATAATTTTCCCATAACAAATACGGCGGGTTCACGCAAAAAGCCCGGAAGTGCCGTTGAGAAATCCAGCTTCCTGGTATCCGGCACCTGAAAAGGGGTGAGATCCCCAGGGATTGCATCACCAACGAGTTGGATTTCTTCGGGATGGGCAAGACCCTGTTCCACGGCCTGACGAATCATTACAATGCTCATGGGATCAAGCTTCATCAATCCGGCAGCAAAATAATCCTGTGTATAAAAATCACGGGCAGCCAGAATCATCTTTAACGGATGGGAAGTGCCGCCGGTAGGGCCGTTTCCTTCCATGGCATCTACCGCATCGATGATGGTAAGCTGCGGAGAAACGGTCTGCGCCAGTTCTAACAGCATATTCGAAAAATCTTCAATGCCCGGCCAGCGGTAATGCATCTGGGGCTTTTCCAGACCGGGAATCGTACCGAACAGATTCTTGATTCCGCCGGAATAGCCGGTCATGGAATGCGTCTTTAATTTACAGATGTTAATGATATAATCGGCTTCCACAATCGGAGTGATGAGATGGAAGCTGTGGTTTTTAAAGCCGTCACGGGTAGGAATTGTCTGTGCGGTAAAGTCCATATTCATGCGGATATCCGGTTCCAGGGCAGACATACCACAGACCCGGTAAAGATTCTTCATATGCTCGGTGTTGTAGAGACCGCCGGAGCTTTCGGCGAGGGTAATGTCTGTTACGCCGTGCCCGCGAAGATAATGTACGACAGCTTTTACCACAAGCGGATGGGTGGTCACCGGAAAGTCCGGGCTTTTTGCCATGACAAGGTTGGGTTTGATCACGACCTTAAGACCGGGGCGCAGGTCATCGGCAATGGATAAGGCATCCATGGCTTTGCAGACGGCCAGATAAAGTAACTCTTCTTTATATTCAGAAACGTGGTATAATGTCTGTAGCATAATTGGAAATCCCTTTCAGTGTATGATTGTTCAATAGACAGATACACACATTGTAACATAAATTTGGTAAAAAAATAAGAATGACAGATAAATACCGTTCTGAACCGGTGAATCTTTATGAGACGGAAGAACAGTAATGATGGAGGCATATTGTGGAAAACAGACATTTATCAGAAGAGCAGAAACGTATGATTGAAGAATCGATTCGAAATATATTAGTGGCCCTTGGGGATGATCCGGAGCGGGAAGGGCTTGTGGATACGCCGGCGCGTGTGGCCCGGATGTATGATGAAGTATTCGAAGGAATGCGTTACACCAATGAAGAGATTGCACAGATGTTTGACCGGTGCTTTGAAGAACCGTCCTCAGGGGAAATGGTTTTAGTGAAAAATATGGATGCATTCAGCTATTGTGAGCATCATCTGGCATTGATGTATAATATGAAAATTTCGGTAGCATATCTGCCTAAACAGAAGGTAATCGGTTTAAGCAAGGTCGCGCGTATTGCAGATATGGTATGCAAAAGATTACAGCTGCAGGAACGGATTACATCGGATATTGCACAGATTATGCAGATGGTACTTGGAACGGAAGATGTGCTGGTACACATTGAGGGTGAGCATAGCTGTATGACCGCACGGGGAATCAGGAAGCCCGGAACCGTTACCACAACAACGGTTTCCTGTGGAGCCTTTAAAACGGATGCAGCATTGCGTGCAGAGGTATTCAGCCAGTTATAGACTTTCAGCATACTTTAGATTATTCAGACACAGGGGAGAAAAGACATGGCAAGAGGAAGTCATCACAGCAGCGGCGGCCATCATGGAAGCCACCACAGTTCACATCATTCACATAGTTCCTATCACAGCTCATCGCACAGCAGCTATCATAGAAGCTCCGGATACCATTCTTCACATAAAAGCCCGAATTTTCGTTCGCACGCAGGTGCCTATAATAATATGGAGAATCCGCTCCGGAGGGCGCCTTCCGGGGTGGAAAGTTATCATGGCACCTGGATGTTTGGGAAGGATTATTTTATTAATACCGACGATGAATATTATAAAAATCATTTTGACGAAGGCAGGATTCCATGGCCGGTGCGCTGTGCCGGAGTATTTGATGTTGTGTTGATTGTTGCAATGTTTGGCACCTTTCTGAATGCTTTTTATGAAATACTGATTCCTTTCTGGGAAAATATTTCCATGACCGATGGAGCATTCTATTTTGTAGACCAGTTAATCTATTTTGGACAATGGCTCATACCGGTGCTGCTCATTTCATGGAGGGGCTGGGCAGGCAGAAGAGCCGACCAGATAGAACGTGCCTTTTGCCTTGAAATGATTCAGTATTATCAGGCCATGAAGCAGAAGGATGAATATGAGTTCAAAAAGAAGGAGCATCAGGCGTCCTTACGGTATTATAAAGAATGTCCGAACTGTGGTGCACCGGCAGGAGAAAATGATACGGTCTGTGCCTACTGTGACAGCTCACTGCTCATTCCGGAAGCCAGAACATGGGTGGTTCCGGATGATACTCCGGGGCCACAGCTGGTAAAGGGACAGGAACAGGATAATCTGTCACAGAGTCCGGCGGAGTGGACGAATAAGTAAAAGTAAATAATAGAAATAAAAAATAAGTGTACCTATTCAGAACACCATTCGTAAAACCGCTGTTTCACAGCTTAAGTTTTACTCATGTGGTTACTTCGCCATATAAAATTGCTGTTCTGTATGAATGCAAGCATTCACAGAAAGCAATTTTGCATGGCTCTGAATAGTTACAAATAAGTAAGCAGAAGGCCAGGTGAGAAATCATCTGGCTTTCTGTAACTATTTAGAATAGTTACTAACATTTCAATATTTAAGTGACATTTATGGGACATCTTCTCTGCTAAACTATGATCATAAGAACAGGAAACCTTAGAGAAACAGATGAAACAGAGTCGGAACGGAGGAGTAGCCATGAGAGAAGGAACAAAGAGAATAATTATGACTATAAGTGCACTGGTATTAATCGGAATTACCGCATTCTGTATTTCCGGAACGGTACACAGCAGTGAAAAGGTGGAACGCAGGGAACGGGAGAAATATTATCGTGAACTGGAAGCGGAATATGTAAAAGAGGTTCGTTTTTTCCTGAACGAAGAGGGATATTCAAACAGCGGAGTTACCATGACGAAGGTGATTGATGAAGAAGAGAACAGAAGCTATACCGTGACTATTCATCATCGTAGAATCGGAAACCTGCAGCAGGAGGAACAGGAGCAGTTACAGGAGGAACTTTCGCAGATTAAGGGAGAGGGAATGGACGGAGTAATTACCTATATCTTCCTATAAAGAAAAGTAAAAGAAGAATGACAAGAACTCCAAACAGGGTTATACTTAGATATATATTTCTGAATGGAGGATCTGGCAGATGAGACCACAGGCAGGACAGCTTTATCGTCATTTTAAAGGAAACCTGTATCGGGTAATGGCTATTGCAAAGCACAGCGAAACAGGAGAAGAACTGGTGATTTATGAAGCACAGTACGGAGATCATCAGGTGTATGCGCGTCCTCTTCCGATGTTTACGGAGATGGTAGACCGCATGAAGTATCCCGATGCACAGCAGCAATACCGCTTTGAACCGGTACAGGAAGGCAATCAGCAGGAAGCAGAAGAAATGAATATTGATCCTATGGTACTTGAGTTTCTGGAGGCAGATACCTTTGAAGAAAGACTGAATATTCTCCATGGACTGCACGCGCGGATTACGGATGATATGATTAATACCATGGCCCTTTCCGTTGATCTGGAGATCAAGGACGGAGACCTCGAAGACCGTTATGAAGAGCTGAAGAATTGTCTTCTGACCTTCGAACGGTATGAATGTAACCGGCTCAGGTAAAAGACTGCCGGACGAGGAAGGAAGTTCTGATGTCAGAGTGTACTTGTACCATATGAAATCAGGAAGGAGTACACGATGGCATATGATTTGGAACACCGGCTGGTAATCGGAGTATCTTCACGGGCGTTGTTTGATTTGTCCGTGGAGAATGAATTGTTTGAAACACAGGGAGTTGAGGCTTACTGCCGGTATCAGGTAGAGCATGAAAAGGATTATCTGATGCCGGGCAATGGCTTCCGGCTGATTGAAGCACTCCTTAATATTAATAAAATTCCGGGACAGGAGGGCAGAGTGGAGGTTATCATTATGTCCCATAACAGCCCGGATACCTCACTGAGGGTATTTAATTCCATTGCACATTACGGACTGCAGATTTCAAGAGCGGTACTGGCGAGCGGGGCATCGTTAGCGCCATACTTAAACGCCTTTCACACGGATCTTTATCTGTCTGCGGATGAAGAGGATGTGCAGGCAGCGATTGACAGTGGAATTGCAGCAGGAATTATCTGCTGTGACCGAATTTGGGCAGTGGGAGAGAATGAGGAACCAATCTCACAGATCCGGATTGCATTTGACGGAGATGCGGTTCTGTTTTCGGATGAATCGGAGCAGATTTATAAGGAACAGGGACTGGAAGCTTTTGAAGAGAATGAACGGCTCCGGGCGAACCAGCCGATGAATCAGGGACCGTTCGCCAAGTTTTTAAAGACCATCTCGGATATCCAGAAGGACTTTCCACAGGATCAGGCACCGATCCGGACAGCGCTTGTTACCGCAAGAAGTGCACCGGCGCATGAACGGGTGATCCGGACCCTGCGCGCATGGAATGTGCGTATTGATGAAGCGTTTTTCTTAGGAGGAATTTCAAAGAGCGATGTGCTGAAAGCGTTTGGAGCGCAGATCTTCTTTGATGATCAGGCAGTACATACGAAACTGGCATCACAGGTGGTGCCGTCTGCCAGAGTGCCCTATAAGAAGAAAGCCGGGCTGAATAAGGATCCATAGATAGAAGTGAGTTGAAAGAAGATCGTTTGTAACTGTGAAGGTACAGAACAGTTACGTAGTTTTGAATAAATCAGACAGGATAGTAATCAATGAGTGACAATGAAATTTTGAAGCAGAGTGTGGAACCGCTTCTTGCATTTTATGACCGTGGACGAAGGATTCTGCCATGGCGTGAAGAACCGACACCTTATCATGTGTGGGTATCCGAGATCATGCTGCAGCAGACAAGGGTAGAAGCCGTGAAGCCTTATTATGACCGCTTTATGAAAGCGCTGCCGGATATCCGGAGTCTTTCACAGGCAGAGGAAGAAAAGCTCCTGAAGCTGTGGGAGGGACTGGGATATTACAATCGTGTCCGCAATATGAAAAAGGCAGCGCAAATACTGGTTGAACAGTATGGCGGAGAGATGGTTCCTTCCTATGAAATTATTCTTTCCCTTCCGGGAATCGGCAGTTATACGGCAGGAGCCATCAGCTCCATTGCATTTGGGATCAAAAGACCTGCAGTAGATGGAAATGTACTGCGGGTTCTGTCGCGTCTGCGTGCAGATGCAGGGAATATTATGCAGCAGTCTGTACGGAACGGAATCGAAGAGGAGCTTCTTAATGTGATGCCCAAGGAGCGGCCGGGAGATTTTAACCAGGCATTGATGGAACTTGGAGCCATGGTCTGTACGCCGAATGGGGCACCGAAGTGCGGGGAGTGTCCATGGAAGGAACTGTGTGTGGCACATAAGGAAGGACGTGAGACGGATTTCCCATGCAAGCCTCCGAAGAAAGCCCGCGTGATCGAGGACAAAACGGTTCTGATTATCAAGGACGATAAGAAAGCGGCGTTAACAAAACGTCCGGAAAAGGGACTCCTTGCAGGAATGTATGAATTCCCAAGCGTTACTGGACATCTTTCGCCGGATGAAGTATTATTATTTTTAAAAGAAAAGGGCCTGTCCGTGCTGCGGATTGAGCCACTCAGTCAAAGTAAGCATATCTTTTCCCATAAGGAATGGCACATGACCGGCTATGCGGTAAAGGTGGACGAACTGGCAGAAGTAACCGGAAACAGGGAGGATTCCCTGGTGTTCGTAGAGCAGCAGGAGGCACGGGAAAGATATCCGATCCCTACGGCATATAAGGCATATCTGAAAGCATTTTTAGAAGAAGGGTAACTGTTTCAGTACCTTAACGGTTATGAAAATTAATTGGAGGATGGCACATGAAATTATTATCGTTTGCAGTACCATGTTATAATTCCGAAGCGTATATGGAAAAGTGTATTGAATCACTTCTTGTTGGAGGAGAAGAGGTTGAGATTTTAATTATCGATGATGGATCAAAGGACCGTACCGCAGAAATTGCAGATCGTTATGCCCGGAAGTATCCGACCATTGTGAAAGCAATCCATAAGGAAAACGGGGGACATGGTTCTGCTGTAAATACAGGAATTGCGAATGCCACCGGTCTGTATTTCAAGGTAGTTGACAGTGATGACTGGGTGAAGGAAGAGGTTTACCGGCAGATTCTTGCAAAGCTCCATGAGCTTACCGGCGGGCAGCAGACACTGGATATGCTGATCAGCAACTTTGTTTATGAAAAGGTTGGTGAGAAGCATAAGAAGGTGATGCGTTACCGTCATGCACTCCCTGTGGATCAGATGTTTACCTGGGATGATGTACGTCATTTCCACAAAGGACAGTATATTCTCATGCATTCCGTGATTTTCCGTACGAAGCTGTTACGGGAATGTGGAATCCGGCTTCCGGGGCACACGTTCTATGTGGATAACATTTATGTATTTGAGCCGCTTCCGTTCGTGCGGAATATGTATTATATGGATGTGAATTTCTATCGTTATTATATCGGAAGAGAAGACCAGTCCGTGCATGAGAGTGTTATGATCAGCCGTATTGACCAGCAGATCCGGGTGAATAAGCTGATGATCGACTATATGGTTGAAAACCGTTCCCTGGTGAATTCCAATAAGAAGAGATACCGTTATATGTTAAGCTATCTGGATATTATCTTAATCCGTTCCGGTACAGAAGAAAACCTGCAGAAGAAGCAGGAGCTTTGGGAATACTTAAAGAAGAAGGACTGGGTACTATATAAGAGACTCCGCTTCGGACTCTTAGGCCAGTGCATGAACCTTCCGGGTAAAGGCGGCCGCATGATTTCTGTGGAAGGCTATAAGATTTGCCAGAAGTTTTTTGGATTTAATTAAGAACGATAATTAAGAACGATGAAAAGTGCATAATAAGTGCAAAGTGAATGATGATGAAATGCTACAGGCAGAGCTCCGGGTGGGCTCTGCCTTTTACATTTCCTTTTCCTGCTTTGACAAATATTTTACATAAGCACACTTTTTCATTTTACAAGCGGTCTTTATGATGAAATACATAAGATCAAAACAAATAAAACATCACCGGAATCAAAAACAAAAGGTGAACCGAGAGGAGATTTATTATGAAAAAGAAATTAAGCGTATTTGTTATGGCTCTTGCGGGAGCAGCACTTCTTGCAGGATGTGGATCTAACACAACCACAGCAGCAGACACTACAACAACAGAAACAACAACAGAGACTACTGCAGAGGCAGCACCGGCAGAAGATACAACTGCAGAAGCTGAGACACCTGCACAGACAACCGAGGATAACGGAACCGTATCTACCGATGGTTCTACTTCCATGGAGAAGGTGATCGGTGCTTTAGGAGAATCCTTCATGGCACAGAATGACGGAGTAACCTTTACTTACAACCCGACTGGATCCGGATCAGGTATTACCGCAGTAGAAGAAGGAAGATGCGATATCGGACTTTCCAGTAGAAACTTAAAGGATGAAGAAGTTGCAAAGGGCTTAACCCAGACCGTACTTGCATACGACGGAATTGCAATTATTGTAAATCCTGAAAATCAGGTTTCCGATCTTGACATTGACACCATTGCTAAGATCTACAAGGGTGAAATCAAGAACTGGAGCGAAGTCGGCGGAAACGATGCAGAAATCGTTCTGATCGGACGTGAAGCAGGAAGCGGTACAAGAGATGGTTTTGAATCCATTACCGGAACTGAAGATGCATGTGCATACCGTCAGGAATTAACTTCTACAGGTGATGTAATCACAACCGTAGCCCAGAACCCGGATGCAATCGGATATGCTTCCCTTGCTTCTGTAAAGGATACTGTAAAAGCACTTTCCGTAGGCGGTGTAGTTCCGACCGAAGATACCGTAAAAGATGGTTCTTATGTCATCCAGCGTCCATTCGTACTGGTAACCAAGGATGGTGTAGCATTATCCGCAACTGCTCAGAAGTTCTTCGACTACATCACTTCTGCTGATGCAGCAAGCATCATTTCCGAAGCCGGAGCAGT
>USDI01000063.1 GCA_900553305.1 uncultured Lachnospiraceae bacterium | reverse complement strand
CGGGAGGTGGAGAAGGATTTACTGGATTTCGTGCTGGGATCCGGATCCTCTTATATGGAGAGCGATGTCCGCGAGATTACAGACCGTACCGGTTTTTGCCGGATGCATTTTAAGAAGATGTTTGACTATGGAAATACACTCGGAAACGGCTGGATTTTAAAAACTCATTATAAGAAGATGAATCAGGAGCTGCAGGAGCAGTTTGATAAATTCACACCGGGCAAATCCGGATTTATGGCAAGAATGAAAAAGCCTGCGGACACCACCAACTCCATCGGGGCGTGGGTGCGCGAGAAGGAGAAGTCCTGCTATATCTGCCGGCAGTTTGCCGACACGTATGAGCGGTATCTGGATACATTTTTTTATCTTTATACAAAGGATGCTGCGTTTAAGGAAAAGGTATTAAACGGGAAGGGCTTTTGTCTGCCGCACTTCGGAGATCTGTGTGACGGAGCGGAGAGCCGTCTGAATGACAAGGAAAAGGCAGAGTTTTACCCGGCAATGTTCCGGTTGATGAAGACTAACATGGAACGTCTGCAGGAGGATGTTTCGTGGCTTGTTGAAAAATTTGATTACCGCAACAAGGATGCGGACTGGAAGAATTCCAAGGATGCCATCCAGCGCGGCATGCAGAAATTAAAGGGTGGATATCCGGCGGATCCTGTTTATAAACAGAGTAAATAAAACGTAAGTTTTGTAGAAGGAATATGTATATTCCGGACATGATTTCATATCCTATAGACAAAGAGTAGAGAAATTATGTCAGAAGAATATAAAGAATATGTCAAGAAAATTACACCCACCTATCAGCTCTGGAAGCAGATGATAAAGGCCTTTTTCGTAGGAGGGCTGATCTGTGTACTGGGGCAGCTCATTACAAATCTGGCGATACAGAAGCTCGGTATGGACGAGCAGCAGGCAGGAAGTATCTGTTCCCTTGCTCTCATAGCATTAAGCGTACTTCTGACCGGCTTTCATGTGTACTCGAAGATTGTAACCTTTGCGGGAGCAGGGGCGCTTGTTCCGATTACCGGATTTGCCAATTCGGTAGCGGCTCCGGCGATTGAGTTTAAGAAGGAAGGCTGGGTGTTCGGCGTGGGGTGTAAGATTTTTACGATTGCAGGCCCCGTTATTCTGTACGGAATTTTTACAAGCTGGGTGTTAGGGCTTGTTTACTGGCTCTGGACAGTTCTGTTTTGAAAAGGCTGTTCCGTGAGCATGAGAAGATAGTAAGCTTTGAACTTAAGAAATATGATAAGACAGAAATTTGAAGAGAACAGATAGAGAGAAGACAAAAGATGATCAGCTTTGCCAGTTTGGAATTTATGTTCCGGTTTTTACCGGTCTTTTTGATCTTATATTATGCGTTTCCTGCAAAACACAGAAACACGATATTGCTCATTGGCAGTATTGTGTTTTATGCTATGGCGGAACCGGTTTTTATTTTATTACTTATTTTTCTCACCTGGCTCAATTACTTTATTGGAAAGCAGATGTGGAACCAGCGGTGCGGATATGAGATTCGTGAGTGGCATAAGATTGCAAGAAAGAGGTATCTGACCGGCATCGTATGTGTGGATGTGGCGGTTCTCATTGCATTTAAGACATTGGGGGTATTTGTGTCAGGAACGTTACTGCCACTTGGAATCAGTTTTTTTATCTTTAAGATGATTTCCTATCAGGCTGACCTGTACCGGGGAGAGATTACGGAAAGCCCGAAGTTTATGGATGCAGCCCTGTATTTCATGGTATTTCCACAGATTGCACAGGGACCGGTCATGCGTTATGAGGAAGGGCAGACCTATGCTACCCGGTATTATTCCCTGGAAGGATTTGAGGATGGATTACAGTATTTTGTGATTGGTCTGTCCATGAAAGTGCTGCTTGCAGACCGTCTTGCGATTCTCTGGAAGGATTTGCAGATGATCGGCTATCAGAGTATATCCACACCGCTTGCATGGCTGGGTGCAGTGGGGTATTCCCTGCAGCTTTATTTTGATTTCTGGGGATATTCCCTGATGGCATCCGGCTTAATGGTCATGCTTGGCTTTGACTTTATCGAAAATTTTCACCATCCTTATGCGTCCAAAAGCATCTCGGAGTTTTACCGCACATGGCATATGACGCTCGGAAGATGGTTCCGTGATTATGTGTATTTTCCGATGGGAGGAAGCCGTTGCGGTAAAGGAAAGATGGTTTTTAACCTTGTGGTTGTCTGGCTTCTTACCGGATTCTGGCATGGTGAAGGTGTGAATTTTCTGCTCTGGGGAGCGATTCTCGGACTGCTCATTATTATGGAAAAGCTATGGTATGGAAAATATTTACAGAAACTGCCGGTACTGGGACATATCTATCTTGTGATTCTCATTCCGTTAAGCTGGGTGGTATTTGCCATTACCGATCTTCAGCAGCTTGGCATGTACTTTAGCCGACTGTTCCCGTTCTTTGGAAACGGTGGTGTTGCAGTCAATGCACAGGACATTGTGAAATATCTGCAAAGTTACGGCGCTTTTTTGGCAGTAGGAATTGTGCTTTGTATTCCGGCAGTATTTGATTTCTATGAAAAGCATAAAAAGAATCCGTTTGTGATTCTGTTGTTATTTGTTCTGTTCTGGCTCAGTATTTATTTTGTTTCGAGTACGGCAGGAAATCCGTTTATGTACCTGAATTTCTAATACTTTCTGAGAAAGGTCGTATGACGATGAAGAATTTTTTGAAAAACTGTCCGCTCCTTGCAGGAATCCTGCTGGGAACGGTGCTGCTGTCGATTGCGGCATTGTGCGGATTTCATAATATTTATGCAACACAGGAATATGATCCCCTAAAGCAGCCACTGTTAGCCATGGTGTTTACGGGAATCAACGATGAAATTTATCCGTGGGATCTCTTTAATGATGCAAAGAAGGCAGAGGTCCTTGCAAGAAAACAGAAGATTGATGAGCTGAAAGAGGGTTCGCTGGAAGAAGTACAGGAACCGGGATATGCGGATGGTGAAGTGGGAGAAGCACAGGATGCGGAAACAGGGGCAGAGGCAGGATCACAGCAGGAACCGGAAGGACAGAGGAGCGATGTTCCCGGAAATTCTCTGGAACAGGAGGGTACTGCCGATGTATCCGGTAACCCTTTACAGGAAGAAGGAGAAGAGACCGTTTCCGGAAATGATCTGAAAGTGCCGTTGGAACGTCTGGAACCGCTGCGGGAGAGTACCTACGAGGAATACATCAATCATATTTCAGCGGATATTTATGGGGATGCAGGCGTACAGCGCGCGGCAAACTATGATTTCAGGAAGGTGGACGAAAGTTACTTTGACGATGCGCTGTTTATCGGGGATTCCAGAACGGTAGGCTTATATGACTATACGGATCTTTCGGAGCATGCGGATTTCCTGTGTGAAACTTCTCTTACCATTTATAAGGTAATGGACGAGAATTTCAAAGGAAAAGGAACGGTAGAAGAAGCACTTGTTGCAAAGAATTATGGTAAAATCTATATCATGATGGGCATTAATGAGTTAGGTCGCGGAACGACTGAGGATTTCATGGAAAAGTACACGGAGGTTGTGGACACCCTTCATGAGCTGGCACCGGAGGCTAAGATCATCATTGAAGCCAATATGAGAGTATCCGGACAGAAGAGCAGTTCGGATGCCATCTTTAACAACAGCAACATCAATGCAAGAAACAATGCGATTGCAACGCTTGCCGATAACGAAACATTCTTTTACATTGATATGAATGAAGCGGTCTGCGATGAAAATGGAGATCTGAATGCGGAATATACGCACGACCAGATCCATCTTCTTGGCAAATACAATGAACTTTGGAAGCGGTTTCTGATGGAGCATGGGGTATAAGCAGATGAAACAAAAGGAATTTAAACCCGATCAGGTAATGTCTTATTTTAAAGCGGAATGGCTGGTTCTGCTGATTGTTACCTTATCGGGCCTCATTTATAATGTGGGGCTTCTGGCAGGTCCGTATTTTGAAGGACAGATGACGGGGCGTCTCATCGATATTCTGAATGGCAAAGCAACGTTCCGGGACATGCTTTATCTGGTACTTGCCTATGTTGCAGCAATTGCGGTGGTACAGATCTCACGCTATGCCAAGCGGTTTTATGTGCGGCGGTTTGCCAACAATGTAAACCGGAGAATGAAGCAGATTCTATACGGAACGCTGGTCCGCAAAAGCCGGGCGCAGCTTCAGGAGGAGGGCGTCGGCAATGTGATGACGAAGGCGATCCTCGATGTGGATGACTGCGTGGAGGGCATGCGTAAATTTACCACGGAGATCTTTGATACCGGAGTGGCGCTGCTTGCCTATGCCTATATGCTGTTATGGTATGATTGGCGTCTTGCACTGTTATGTATGATCTTTCCACCGGTGTCCTATTATCTGGCAGAAAAGATGAAGGTTCTGATCCAGAGAAACGGGACAGCCTATAAGGAGCAGTCCGGCCGGTTAAGTACGGCAACCCTTGACCGGGCGTCCAATACAATTACCTATCGTGTATTTGGCTGTGAAAAGGAGCGGCAGAATGCTTACGAGGAGAATCTGACCGCATATGAGAAGGCGGCGGTAAAAGCTAATATCTGGAATGCCGTACTGCCTCCCGTATACCGGGTGACGGCAATGGCCGGTGTTCTGTTTATTTTATACTTTGGTGGAAGAAATGTATTGGGCATTGGCTGGACCGCATTTGACATCGCGATGTTTACGACCTTCCTGTCCTGCTTTACCAAGCTTTCGACGAAGGCATCAAGTGCAGCGAAGCTTTTTAATGCCGTACATAAAGCGCAGGTTTCCTGGAAGAGAATCCGTCCGCTTTTGAAAATGCCGGAAGAGAGCAAAGCCCAGGAGCCCGCGCAGATCCGCAAGATGCAGGTAGAGCATCTGCGGTTTGCCTATCCGCAGGCAAAGGAGATCATCCACGATCTTTCCTTTACGGCGCATGCAGGCGAGATCATCGGCATTACGGGACCGGTAGCCTGTGGAAAATCCACACTGGGCAAGGTCTTTTTATGTGAATATCCATATGAAGGAAGCATCCAATTTGATGGCGTGGAATTGGCAGATATGGAGCCTTCCAAGCGTACAACGATGGTGGGATATCTGGGACATGATCCCGAACTGATGAATGATACACTCGAAAACAATGTTCTGATGGGCGATGACGGCGATGCCGGAGAGTATTTAAGACAGGTGTGTCTGAAGGAAGAAGCCGATGCCATGGAGGACGGATTACAGACAAAGATCGGAAGCAGCGGCGTAAGGCTTTCCGGTGGCCAGGCACAGAGACTTTCCCTTGCAAGAACCTTATGCCATAAGCGGCCGCTGTTGATTCTGGATGATCCATTTTCTGCACTGGACCGGAATACCGAACAGGAGATTTTTAAGAATCTGCAGAAGGAAACAGGAAATAGTATGGTGCTGCTGATTTCACACCGGCTGTACCTGTTCCCGAAGCTGTCGAAGGTCATCTGGATGGAACAGGGTAGTACGGTTGTCGGAACCCATGAAGAACTGCTGAAAGAGGTTCCGGAATACCGGAGATTGTTTGAGGATCAGGAAGGGGGTGTGCAGCATGAAGCATAGAAGCGTATCCAAAATGATTTTACTGGTGATGCGAAAGCACCTGCTTCTGGTAACCGGAATTGTGATTTCGGTCTGTGGAGCAATTCTGTTATCCCTAGTGCCGCCCATGATTCTGGCACGGATTATTGATGCACTGACTACACAGAAGATGACAGGCTTTGGAGGGATTCTGGCTTATTTTGGCATGCTGGCCTTAACGGGGCTTATGGAATCGACAAGAGAAGGACTGTTGATTGTATTCGGTCAGAAAATGACGCACGCCCTGCGCAGCGGCCTGATGGAAAAGCTCGTACATTTAAAGGCAGATGACTTAAACAAGCAGGAGCCGGGCGCGGTGGTATCACGGTTTGTCGGTGATGTGGACACGGTTGAGAACCTGTTTACTTCAGGAATTGTCAGTATGTTTGCCGATGCCTGCAAGATCATCAGTATCCTTGTGGTGATCTGGTTCCAGAACCGCGGATTATCCATTATTTTACTGATCCTGTTACCGTTCCTGTTTGTGTTTACCCGCTACGTGCAGAAGAATATGCTGGTTTCACAGCTGCAGAACCGGAAAGCGGTCAGCCGTGCGTCGGGACACGTTCCGGAAACCCTGCACAACATCCGGACCATTCACTGTCTTTCCAAGGAAAGCTATATGGAACGGAAGTATGATGAATATATCGGGGACAGTTATCGTGCCATGGAGAAAACCAACTTCTATGATGCGGTGTATTCTCCGGTGATTCTGATTTTAAATGCGATAGTCGTTTCCAGTGTCATGCTGCTTTCGGCATCGGGAAGCCCGCGCGTGCTTATGTTATTTGGAATGTCAGCCGGTACAGCCGTAGCGGTCATGAATTATATTTCACAGATTTTTACCCCGGTAGAAAGCCTTGGTATGGAGATCCAAACAATCCAGTCCGCCGTTGCCGGCATCCGTAGAATCAACGAATTCCTTTCCATGGAGGAACTTCCGGAACAGAAGGTGGTTTCGAAGGAAGAAGCAAAAGAGAAGGAAGCCGGAGCGTTTGTGGAATTCCGGAATGTAACGTTTGGATATGACGAGCGGAAAATTCTGAAACAGTTGAGCTTTCAGGTAAAACAGGGAGAACAGGTGACGCTCATGGGACGTACCGGATCCGGAAAAAGTACGATTTTGAAACTCCTGCTTGGACTTTATGAACCGCAGGAGGGAGAAGTGCGGATTGAAGGGATCAATGCAACGGATATCCGGGATGAAGAGAAACGCCGGTTGTTCGGTTATGTGGAGCAGTCGTTCCATATGGTACCGGGAACCGTGAAGGATCAGATCACATTATTTGATTCTTCCATTACGGATCAGGAAGTGAAGGAGGTTGCTTCTCTTACCGGCTTACAGGAAACGATCGAAGCGCTTCCCGATGGATATGACACGATCTGTACACCGGAGCTTTTTTCCCAGGGACAATGGCAGCTCCTTTCCATTGCGCGTGCCGCAGCGGCAAGTCCCCAGTTACTGCTTCTTGATGAAATTACTGCTAATCTGGATGCCGAAACCGAAAAGGAAGTTTTACAGGCCTTAAAGCGGGTATCCAGGGAGCGCACTGTGATTTCCATTTCCCATAGGACATCCGCAGAGATGGGAAGAGTCATTCCGATTGGATAGAAGCAGGAAGAAATTGTTTTTTAATGAATGCAATTTTGCATGGCTCTGAATAGTTGCAAATGTATAAAACCCTTCTGATTTGTCAAAATAAAGGTAAGAGAGAATGTATTGCTTTTATTTTGACAGGCAGGAGGGATTTTTTATGCAGGAAACAGTAGGTGCAATTTTTGAACAGGGAAAGGGAACAATCAAGATTCCGGTGCCTGTTTATATCCGGTCGTGTGCTTCCGTGGTGAGTAAAAAGGAAGGACAGGGGCCGCTCGGAGAATTGTTTGATCTGGTTTCGGAGGATGATAAATTCGGTGCGGATACCTGGGAGGGAGCGGAGAGCGCCCTGCAGAGAGAAGCACTTTCCCTGGCAATTGAAAAGTCAGGGTTAAAAAAGGAGAACATCAATCTGTTGTTTGCAGGAGACTTGCTTGGGCAGTCAATCGCAAGCAGTTTTGGAAATATGAATTTTGATATTCCGTTTGTGGGGCTTTACGGGGCGTGCTCCACCAGCGGACTGACCATTGCCATGGCGGCCATGATGATTGCAGGCGGGATGACAGAGAATGCAGCCTGCGTTACGTCCAGTCATTATGCCAGTGCGGAGAAAGAGTTCCGCTTCCCACTCGACTACGGAAACCAGCGTCCGATGTCCGCAACGACAACGGTGACAGGGAGTGGCGCCTTTATCTTAAGCGGGCAGAAAAGTGAGATGGATTATGCCAGGGTAACAGCGATCACCATCGGGAAGATCGTGGATATGGGAATCAAGGATTCCATGAATATGGGAGCGTGTATGGCACCGGCGGCCGCAGATACGATCGAACGCCATCTCCGGGATTTCCAGCGCAAACCGGAGGACTATGACCGGATCATTACCGGCGATCTTGGTATGGTCGGCCAGACCGCACTTTTTGATCTGCTTCAGAAAAAGGGAATCGACATCACGGCACAGCACATGGACTGTGGAATCGAAATCTATGACGAATCGCAGGACGCACATTCGGGAGGAAGCGGGTGTGGCTGCGCAGCCGTAACACTTGCCGCCCTGATCTTAAAGAAGCTAAAGGAAGGAAGCTATAAGCGTGTGCTTTTCGTGCCAACGGGAGCATTGCTTAGTAAGGTCAGCTTCAATGAAGGAAAGTCCATTCCCGGTGTAGCGCATGCGGTGGAGTTTGCCGGGTGAGGCGGTTGACATAATGTTGAATGAGTGCTTTTCATGATATATAGGAATCCATGTGCAATAAGAGAAGAACAAAAGCAACTTACACGGATGTGAAAGTTGCTTTTTAGATGTCTATTGTGTTGATTATGCAGATTACTTTTTATGTGCTATTCTACCAATCCATACGGCAATTAAAATGATAAGAATAATTGTAACTCCTATACCAAACACTACATAATGCCATACTGGAACAGGAATTACTCTGGTTTCAAGAACTTTCATGCATTTCAAACAGTAAATTTCTTCTTTTCCTGCGGAGAACAATCCGGATGGCGTTAAACGGGTATCAGTGTTTTCATGTCCGGTAGGATCAATGGATTCCGTGCGAATCTCTTCGTTACATACCTTACAGTACACGGTCTTTTCACCAGGTTCTGTACATGTCGGCTCTTTGGTGATGGTGAATTGTCCATCCATATGTCCTTTGGCTACTATGACTTCTGTGTAAGTATCTCCACATAAGCTGCACTTATATGTTCTTTCACCTTCTGTTGTGCAGGTTGGCTCTTTCGTTACGGTGTCTGTGTACTGGTGTTCCAACTGTGCAACCGGTTCTTCATAAGTGTCACCACAATCGCAGGTGTAAGTTAAAGTACCTTCTTCGTAACAAGTGGGATCTTTCGTAAGCTTTACACTGTACTTATGCTCATGCTTTGGTGTAGCAGATGGAGTTGGAGTAGCAGTAGTGGTAGTTGCCGGAGTAGAACTGTTACGGTTGTTGAAGTAACCAGAAGCTTCAGCTTCCTTCAATGCTTGAGTGCCACCAACAATGTCGTTTGCGTATCCGTTTTGTTCAAGATAGTTTTCTATTTCTTCTTTTGAAACACCAGACACAATTAATTTGTGAACCTCTTTTCCAAAAGCAGCTCCTTCATCCTGTGTAAGCATACCTGACATAGAAAACAAGGAGCATAACGTAAGTCCGATAAGCAATGTCTTTAAAAGTTTATGATTCATAGATTTAATCTTCATTTAAACTCTCCTTTTGCATGATAAAGTCATCATGTTTCTCCTCCAATAAAGAAAAATTGACTGTGTTATTCAAATAACCAATCGAAGAGGTTAAATCCTTCTTTTGTTTGTAGAGGACATTTGCATACTGAATAATTTTATTTCTGTTTTTACGGATAAAAAGTAACTCTTTATATATGAGAGATTTGTAGGATAGATCCGGTTCATTTTCTATGTCATACATACTTAATTCAGAAGAAGGAACAGGTATCATATTGCTGAGCTTCAATGTACCCTTTAATTCCATTTCCCCGGAATCTGAAGGGGCGGGATCCGGATAATTGGAACAATACTCCGGCGGATCTTTCTTTTCCCATTAATGATCTGGTAATCGGTATTTTTAGGGGATGACAGTGGAATATAGTAGTCGTAATTATTGATGGTATGTACAATGCCTAAATATTTCCGCGTGTGGTTGCGGTCTTCTTCTTTGGCAGAAAAAACAAGTCTGTCAAAGGATCGAAGGTAAGAAATATATTCTTCTGAAATCTCATATAATTTCAAGGTATCCATAGTAATTCTCTCCAATTTAGAAAAAGGGCAGTCATAGTGACCACCCTTTGATTTTAAAGCTTCCCACTATCTGGCAGGGAATCTCCGATTTTAAAGTTTTCCACTATCTGGCAGGAACTCTCCTGATTTTAAAGTTTTCCACTTAGATGGTAGGAACTCACCTGACGATGATTGCTCATCATTAATATTATTATACGGTTCCGGTTATAATATGTCAACGAAAACAAATAATAAAATTCCGACGAAAGTTAGATAATGAATCGATAAAACAACAGCCTAATAATTTATTACCTTTCCTATTATCTGTTCTTTCCTTATATTTCCAATTTCGGAATATCTACTGTCAACACTGAGATTCCGGTTATCTCCCATTACGAAGTATTCGTTCTCCCCAAGAATTACCGGATAGGTTCTGTCACCAGTAAAGTACATTGGAAAGGTGATATTACCGTAGTTATCCTCATACAGAGCATTATTGATAAGCACCCTGCCATTCTCCGTAACCGTGACGGTTTCGCCGGGAAGCCCGATAATTCTTTTGGTAATTGCTTTCCATCCATCTTTTCGGCATACTACGATATCATTTCGCTGAAAATCTTTTTCCAGTTTGTTAATCAATAAAATGCTGGGAGAGGGGATGGTTGGACGCATGGAATCTCCGGTTGCAAGACCTATTGAAAAATATCTGCTGGCGGTCAAAATCAGTACAAGGATCAAAATATATATGAAATTGTTTTT
>USDI01000062.1 GCA_900553305.1 uncultured Lachnospiraceae bacterium | reverse complement strand
TGTCCTTCATACATTCTGCAGCTGCACGTATAAGCTCATCTCCCGCAGCATGCCCCTTAGAATCATTGATACGCTTTAACCCGTCAAGATCCATGGAAATATATACCCATTCCTTTGCAAGGTCAAGCCTGCCCATATTAGCTTCATACGCATGCCGGTTTAAGCATCCGGTAAGTTCATCGGTATTGGAAATGTATAATAATGTTTCTTTTTCATACTTTTCTCTCATGACCTTTATAAGCATATAAGCCATACAGCATGAAGCCAATACCAGATATATACCTACAATAAGTATCGCAATAATACTTCCCTGCCGGTAAAAAGCATTCTCTACGGTTAACACAACAACATAGGTACTATCCTGACGCATCATGCATCTGCAGCTTTTTCCCCCTACGCGGGCCTGTCTGACCAGCCCCTCCTCTTTACCGGCACCCCCAAAGGTTATTCCTGTCTCATCAAGTGTTTTTCCTATTTTGCTGCTATCTGTAGCTCCGGATATAATCCTCTGATCCACATCTGCTACCAATATCTCCATACCATTATACACCGGTATATCTGCCACTACATTAGAAATCTGATTCTGTCTCATTTCATTAAGAAGTCGCGTAGGCTCAATCCCAACCTGGATCATTTTTGTTTTATCTTCATTCCAGGTCATTGCATACATCATCTTCTTTTGCTCTGCCGTATTCGGGGTAACATCCTGGCACAGGGTAAGCTCCTTATCTTCCAGCATTGGCTTAAAATATCCCATCTGCTCTCCGGAATTAAAGCTGAATCCAAAATACTTCGGCAAAGTACCACTGTAAATACATCCTTTCTCATCAAACAGATGAATTTCATCAATCGACATCAGATTTGCTATCTTTTGCAGCTCTTCAACATCGTACTCCACCTGCGGCTTTGCATCTATAATATATGCTACTGATTTAGCTCTTACAATATACTCCTCCTTCAAAGCTTTAATAAGCTCGTTCTTGTTCTCGTCATTTTTATTGAGTACGGTAATCACACGGTCGACAAGTACCTTGGAGGTTCTGTATATACTTTTATCATGAACATATTTTAAAATGGCTGCTTCAAGCAGCAATGCCACAAAAATGATTACAATTGCCAGAATGATAATATTTTTCTTTTTCTTACGTTCCAATCTGGTCATATTACCTGTCTGTAATTTATGCGCTGTAAGCATACTTCCACGATTTACATCAAAAAAACCAACTAACTTCATGTCAATCTCCTATATTCCCCATTCGATGTACCACAGCATCACTCTTTTTCTTTATGGTCTTATAAAAAGCTTTTCTTTTCCCGCAGCAGTGCTATAATATCTCTGAATTATCTGAAACACCGGAAAGAAGAGAACAACTGATGAAGGAATCCAATCATTTATATACCAACACCGATCTGCGCAAGCTCCTTGTTCCCATCATCGTGGAACAGCTCCTTTCCTGCCTGATGGGCACGGTAGACACCATGATGGTAAGCAACGTAGGATCCGCAGCCATTTCTGCCGTTTCACTTGTCGATTCCATAAATGTCCTCGTAATCCAGGCGCTCTCCGCACTCGCTGCCGGTGGTGCCATCCTCTGTTCCCATTATCTTGGCAATCAGGATGAAAAGCACGCCACCCACGCTGCCAGACAGGTATTACTCGTTATGACCGTATTATCCACCGCTCTGACGCTGCTGTGCCTATTCAGCCGGGCCTCTTTGCTGCGTCTTATTTTCGGAAGGGTCGAAGCAGATGTCATGACCAATTCACAGCTTTATTTCCTGTTCACCCTGCTCTCCTTCCCGTTCATCGGGTTATATGATGCAGGAGCTTCCGTTATGAGAGCCCATAACGACAGCCGTCATCCCATGATCATCTCCGTCATTTCCAACTTTCTGAACATCGGCGGAAATGCAATTCTGATCTTTGTTTTACACATGGGAGTTGCCGGTGCTGCCATTTCTACACTGGTATCCCGGATCTTCTGTGCCGTTGTGGTCATCTGGGAGCTGCGGAATGAAAAGAATCCGATTTCCATCCGCAATTATCTTGCGATCCGCCCGGATTTTTCTACAATCAAAAAGATCCTGTGTATCGGAATCCCCTCCGGCATTGAGAACGGTATGTTCCAGTTCGGTAAATTAGCCATCCAGTCTACCGTTTCCACCCTTGGCACCATTGCAATCGCAGCCCAGGCAATGACGAACATCCTCGAAAGCCTAAACGGTGTCGCCGCTATGGGAATCGGTATCGGGCTGATGACTGTTGTCGGACAGTGTCTTGGCGCCGGACGTAAGGATGAAGCCATTTATTATATTAAAAAGCTGTCCCTGCTTGCGGAAGCAGTCATTATCGTAAGCTGTCTGCTTGTCCTGGCACTTACCGGACCGATCACCATACTTGGCGGCATGGAAGCCGAGAGTGCCCGACTTTGTTTCCGGATGATGGTCTTTATCACCATCGCAAAGCCGATTTCCTGGGTTCTTTCCTTTATCCCTGCCTATGGCATGAGAGCGGCAGGTGATGTGAAATTCTCCATGATTACCTCCTGCTGCACCATGTGGCTTTGCCGTGTGGCCTTATGCGTTTACTTATGCCGTATCTGGGGTTTTGGACCAATCGCCGTGTGGATCGGCATGTTCGCTGACTGGAGCATCCGGGCCGTGATCTTCTCTATCCGGTTCCATTCCCGTAAGTGGCTGAACCATCATATTTTAGGCTGACTGTACCTGTACATCGCTTTTATTTAGTTTCTGGAACACTTTTCTGCATCCATTGCCAGTACGAACATCAGCACATGTAGCGAATTTACATGGTTCGGAATATCCAGTACATAAGTATCTGTCATGTGAAACAGCTCCTTGGAAATGGATGCAATCTTTTCTCCGTCCGCACCGGTAATGGTATAATCCCATTCCAGAAAACTGCCTTCCACATACCAGCCGTTAAAGTCAATGTCGTATCGGGGCTTCAAAAGGGAAAACTCCTTGCTGATGCAGCCAACGTAGGAATCCCCCTCGTATACTTCAAATTTCGGAAGCAAAGTCAGCACCCGTTCCTTAACCGTACCGACCTCCCTGTCGTAGGCATCAAAAATCTTGAGACAGTGTCCCCACGAAAGCTGTCCCTTCACAACATATACGGTATTTTCATTTTCATCATAGATGTCGTAGCTGTCAAACCATGAAAACATCCGCTGTCTGAATAATAGTTTCATTTTGCTTTTCCTCTTTTCAGTAAAATATCTCCCCTTCACTATATACTCAAATCCACCATGCTGCAACGACCGAAGCGGAGCGGAGACCTCGAACCTTCGAGCCCCGCCGGGGCTCGAAAACAAGAAAAGGATATCCAAATGGATATCCTTTTCTTGTTCCTTGGAGAGCGCGAGACGGGACTCGAACCCGCGACCCCGACCTTGGCAAGGTCGTGCTCCACCAACTGAGCCACTCGCGCATATTCTGTTGTGTCTGTAAGCTGTTACGTCTTGCGGACAATTAGTATAATACTATAGGACCTTTACTTTGTCAACTTTATTTTTATAATTTTTTCAATTTTTAAAAAATTCCATCATTTCAATCCGGCAAATGCCGTAAATACAGCATTTACCGGATTTATATTTTTCTGTTTCACTCCATGCCGGATTTATTCGATTCTGTCCCTGTATTTCACCCGGTAAATTCTTTTTAATGACTCATTAATCCGTTCTTCGGAAATCGTTCCATTCTGAACCGCTTCCAGAACTCCCTGATAAGCCTCTTCAAAATTCTCCGGCATCAACAGCATATCTGCTCCTGCTTCAATCGCCTTGACTGCCGCCTCTGCCGATGAATAGGAGTCCGTAATGGCACTCATATCAAGGGCATCCGTAATCACAATTCCATCATAGCCAAGCTGGTTTCTCAAAAGGTCATTAATCACTGTTCCTGATAAAGAACACGGGGTATCATCTCCCACCACATTAGGAAGAGACATATGGCTGACCATTACAAAGTCTGCGCCTGCATCAATGCCCGCCTGGAATGCCGGGAGATCGTTCTGCTGCATATCCTCCAGTGTTTTCTCTGATACCGTTTTTTCATCATGCGTATCTGTCGTGGTATCTCCGATTCCCGGGAAATGCTTTAAGCATGCACTGACACCACTTTCCTGCAGGCCCTGTACTTCTGCTGCCACCATCGTACCTACGACATTCGGGTCAGATCCAAAGGACCTGTTTCCGATCACTGCATTCTCTGCGGAAACAACATCTGCTACCGGAGCAAAATCAACGTTAAAGCCTGACTGAGACAAATAGGTTCCGATTGTAGTTCCGACTTCCTTTGCCTTTTCCGGATCACAGGTACTTCCAATCTCTGACATATCCCCCACATTTTCTGCAAGTCCTGCTCCTGCAACACGCGATACACTTCCCCCTTCTTCATCCACAGCAAGAAAAACGGGATAAATCATCGTATTTCTGGTTGTATCAAGCATCTCCTTAAGCTGATCCGCTGATTTGATATTTTTGCTGAAATAAATAAGACCGCCTACCGGGTATTCACTCAATTTCTGCTTTGTGGTATCTCCAGCCTGAATTACCATATCCACACCCGTCAGCGATTCCGGTGTAATCATAAACAGACCTGCCACCTTGTTCTCAAGAGACATTTCCGCAATACAGGTATCTGCGATCTGATTCAGATAGTCATCCGATGTCAGTTCCTGCGGTTCTTCTGCCGGCGCCTCTACAACCGCAGGTTCGGATTCTGCCAGCTCCTCAAGCTGTGCCTGAAGTTCTTCCGTATGCTTTTTATCATTCAGATGCTTCATTAACCGTGTTACACCAAAGATCCCTCCGGCAACCAGTGCAAGTCCTGCTACAATCACTACGATAATCGCAATAAGCTGGTTTCTCTTACGTCTTGCCCTCCGATACTCTCTTCTGTCTATTTCATCATCATAAGTTTCCTGTCTGCTCATGGTACCTCCTAAGTATAATATTTATCTATTTCAAGTAAAAAGTAGTTTGTATGTTCGCTGATAAGCGCCGCACCACTCACGAATCCGCACTTCGTGCTCCACATCCTGCTTCGCAGGATATTCGTTGTTTCCTTCACACTCACATGCCCGTGCTTCGCACTCCTGCCCAACTCCGTTGACCGCATGTTCGTTGATAAGCGCAGAAAAACAAATGCCGCCTATGGCGTCGCTTGTTTTTCTTATGCGCTTATCATATCACGAATCGAAGCGGGCATCAACACAATTACTTTGACACCCGCTTCTAAACTATGCTCTCCATTGGACTAACCTCTTTTCTTTATAATTTCTACTTCAATGGATTATTCTTTATTCAATTGTACTTTCTCTTTCGTATTTTCTTCACTACTCATTCGTATGAACAAACATGTAACGGTTTCTATTCTCTTGTCTTCTGTTTCTCGTTACTTTCTCTTCTGTAGCTGATACGATTCGAATTGCTTCTGTCTTGTCTTTCGTACGTTGTTCTTTTGTACCTTTTACTGGTATTGCAATGGCTTGTACTCATTACTTTATTAAATGTAATGAGGAAATTTATTCAGTTTCCGGTGGACTGTACCTCCTTTGCTTTAGATTATCTATGTGAAAGATATCTCTTGTTTATGATTTTATTATAACAGATCGTTTTAATTTGTCAACACATTTTTGCAATTTTCTTTTTATTTTTCGATTCTATCATCTTTATTGTCATTTTATCAGATTTATTGTCAGTTTTTGTAAATAATTCCAAATATTTGCAGTTATTTATTATACACCAATGTAACTATAACAATCTGAAATAAAAACAGACCAGAAAACCCGAAAAGATCTGCCTCCACACCACCCGGCATGTCAGCAGATCTTCTGTAAATCTTCTAATTTTTATCTGTCTTTTGTAACGTATCTTGTTATATTAATTACTATACCATACAGGCTTTTCCACGGACTAGATCAGCGGATACTTGTCGGTAAGCTTCTGGACGATTGCCCTTGCTTCCGGAATCTTCTCCTCGCCGCCCTTCACAATTAATGCAATGGCTTCTGCAATCTGATCCATATCCTCCGTGTTCATTCCTCTGGAAGTAACAGCCGGTGTTCCGAGACGGATACCACTTGTTACGAAAGGAGACTTGGGATCATTCGGAATGGTATTCTTATTTGCCGTAATATGTGCTTCATCAAGCATCTTCTCAATAGCCTTACCGGTCAGATCAAACGGGGTAAGATCCATCAGCATAAGGTGATTATCTGTACCACCCGATACGATCCTGATTCCTCTGTCCATCAGTCCCTTGCAAAGTGCCTGTGCATTGTCGATAATGTTCTTCTGATACTCCTTGAACTCATCGGTCAGGGCTTCCTTGAAGCAGACAGCCTTGGCTGCGATCACATGCATAAGGGGGCCTCCCTGAATACCGGGGAATACTGCCTTATTAAAGTTGTATTTATCTGCCGCTTCCTGATTGCAGAGAATCATACCGCCTCTCGGTCCGCGCAGCGTTTTATGTGTAGTCGTGGTTACCACATCAGCATAAGGAATCGGGCTCGGATGAAGTCCTGCTGCCACCAGTCCTGCAATATGTGCCATATCTACCATTAATACCGCACCAACCTCATCTGCCACTTCGCGGAACTTCTTGAAATCAATCGTTCTTGCATAGGCGGATGCACCGGCAATAATCATTTTAGGTTTGCATTCCAGTGCGATCTCTCTTAATTTATCATAGTCAATAAATCCTTCATCATTCACCCCGTAAGGCACAATGTGGAAATATTTACCGGAAATATTCACCGGACTTCCGTGCGTCAGATGTCCGCCATGATCCAGGTTCATTCCCATAATGGTATCTCCCGGGTTACAGATTGCAAACTGTACGGCAAGATTAGCCTGTGCACCGGAATGAGGCTGTACATTCGCATAATCGCATCCAAACAGTTCTTTGGCACGTTCGATTGCAAGGTTTTCAACCACATCCACACACTGGCATCCACCATAATAACGCTTTCCCGGATAGCCTTCTGCGTACTTATTGGTTAACGGGCTTCCCATGGCTGCCATAACAGCCTTGCTTACCCAGTTCTCAGAAGCAATCAATTCAATATGACTGTTCTGGCGCTGCTGTTCATCCACAATTGCCTGTGCAATTTCCGGATCTTCTTTTCTGACTTCATCCAATGAATACATAATTCTCCTCCTCTGATTATAAATATAGGTAAGTATATCATAAGAAACCCGAAAAAGAAACATTGCTTTACTCTTTCGACAAATACTGCTAAAATATAATGAGAATTTATAGGGGAGGACACTTTTCATGGTATATATGATCGTAAATCCGGCATCCAAATCCGGTCACGGACTTGAAATGTGGAAGGAACTGGAAACCTGTTTAATCCGCGAGAACACAGATTATAAGGCACTCCTGTCAGAAGGTCCTGGCGATGTTACCCACATCGTACATGAATTATGTGAAAATGAGCTTTCCCCGGATTCGTCATCGGTTCTGCGGATCATTGTTTTGGGAGGAGACGGAACCTTTAATGAAGTATTACAGGGAATTACGGACTTTGACCGTGTAGAGATTGGCTATATTCCCACCGGTTCAAGTAATGATCTTGCCCGTGATCTTTGCATCAAAGGAGAGGCTTCTTCTCTTCTATCCAATATACTGGCATGCAGTAAACCTTTCCTTATGGATCTTGGCCGCCTTACTTACCATGATTCGGCAAACGAACATTCAAGACTTCATGAAGAGACAGTCTCTGATACCCGGTATTTTGCAGTCAGCTGTGGAATCGGATATGATGCCGCAATCTGTGAAGAGGCGCTGTCATCCCACTTTAAAAATGTGCTTAACAGGCTTGGTCTGGGAAAACTTACCTACTTGACCATTGCATTAAAACAGCTTATATTGACAAAGAGAGGAAATTGTACTATTACATTAGATAATAAGGAACCTTTCGAACTGAAAAGCTTTCTGTTTATTGCCACCATGATTCACCGTTTTGAGGGCGGCGGTTTTATGTTCTGTCCGGATGCTGATGCACAGGATGGTCTCTTTAACCTTTGTGCGGTCGGACCGATTGCAAAGCTGCGGATTCTCTTTGCACTTCCTTCTGCCATGAAGGGGAAGCATTACCGCTATCCGCACATTTATCCCTATGACGGAGCCACGGTTCACATTGAAGCTGACCGTCCGTTCTGGGTTCACACCGATGGAGAAGTTTCCAGAAAGAGCAGCTCCATCACAATTGAGTGTTTACAAAAGAAGATTCATCTATTAAAATAGGAATGTTTCTTTGTAAACCTGAGGAGGAAATGAGGAAAATGAAAAAATTTTATGAAAGGTATAAGCATGCCATACCTCTTATTGTGTATGCATTCATATACCTGAGCTGGTTTTCGTATCTGGAACGTACTGTACAGAGCCCGCAGACGATCATCCATATGAAATGGGATGATCTGATTCCGTTTTGTGAAGTATTTGTTATTCCATATTACTTATGGTTCGGTTACGTTTCCATTGTTGTATTGTACTTATTATTTAAGAATAAACAGGACTATTACAGAGCCTGTACTTTTCTTTTTACCGGAATGACAATTTTCCTGTTAATCTCTACTCTCTGGCCAAACGGACATCACCTTCGTCCCGCAGTAATGCCAAGAGATAATATTTTTACAACTATGGTAGCTGCCATTTACAAGGCAGACACACCGACCAACCTTTGGCCAAGCATCCATGTATATAATTCCATTGGTGCCCACCTGGCAGTCACTCATAATGAGAAGCTCCGGAAGAATAAGGTAATATACTTCGGTTCCCTGATCTTATGTATTTCCATTATTCTTTCCACCGTATTTATCAAGCAGCATTCCTGTTTCGATGTTATCACCGGTATTCTCATGGGTGCAATCATGTATGTGGTAGTTTATCAGCTTGATATTATTTCGATTTACCAGACACGTCAGGAAGCAAGACGTCACCGTACACGCGAGGTTTAATTGCTGCATTTCTGTAGTCAGACTATAGCGGCCATTACCTGATGTGAATATCCGGAAAGCAAAAGAGTACCTGCAGAAGATGAAATTCTTCTACAGATACTCTTTTTTAATTATGTATTTTTATTTGTCTGCATCAACCGGAAAATGAATGGTAATCTCTGTTCCTTTTCCTGCTTCACTGTTAAGTTCTATCTTACCGTGATGATACTGTACGGCATGCTTCACAATGGAAAGCCCAAGACCGGTACCGCCGGAGGACTTGGAATGGCTCTTATCCACACGGTAAAAGCGTTCAAATACCCTGGACTGATGTTCCGGTGCAATTCCGATTCCGTTATCCTTTACGCAAAGAACAGCTTCGTCTTCCGTCCGGTCAACCACAATTTCAACCTTTCCTCCCGAAAGATTATACTTAATCGCATTATCACAAAGGTTATATACGATCTCATAAAGAAGTCTGCGCACACCATGCATAATGGCATTTCTGCCGGACAGGGAAATTACAATGTCTTTGGTACCCGCCGCAGGCTCCAGATTCTGTTCCACTTCCTCTGCAATGTCCATAAGATCAACCTCTTCACAGGGAAGCTCATTTCCTTCATCTAACTGCGACAGACGGATAATATCCTCAATGAGTGCCACAAGACGCGTTGCTTCCTTCCGGATGTGACCGATAAACCGCGGCATATCTTCCGGTTTTACCATACCGGTTTCAATCAGATCTGCACTTCCGATAATTCCCTGAAGCGGCGTCTTTAACTCATGGGAAACATTCGCGGTAAACTCTCTCCGGTTCCGCTCTGCATATTCCTGTTCCGTGATATCAAATGCCAGCATAACTGCACCAAGCACCTTCCCGGCAGATTCAATCCGGCTGATATCCAGCTGGTATTCCCTTCCCATTCGTTCGATCCGGATCTCGCTGTGCCCCTCTTCAAAGGTTTTTTCAATAGCAGCACTCAATGTCCTGCTCCGGTCCAGTCTCAGGAAGTCATGTCCGACTGCTCCCTGTGTATCACTGCCAAAAATATTTCTGGCGGCAGGATTAATGCTTAACACAATTCCTTTATTATCTAATAATACCAGACCTTCCTTCATGCTCTCTATAATCTGGTTAAATTCATCCGTCTTTTCTTCCAGCTTACGGAGCTGCCTGGAAATTTCACTGCTCTGCCGGTTAATCCGGTTAAGCAAAGGAGAAATCTCTTCATAGGTTTCATTTTCCAGCGGCCTTTCCAGATCCAGATTATTCAGCGGCTCTACAATCCTCTTGGAAAGACGGCTTGCAAGCACTCCGGAAAGAATCAGGGCCCCTATAATAATAAATATAATCGGCTGTAACATTCCAAGAATCAGAAGTCCTGTTGTTGCATACTTCGCAGAAATACGAAGAACCGTTCCATCCTCCATCCGCGTGGCATAATATCTGGTCTTTTCCATCAGTGTTGCAGAATACCGGGTGGATTCACCGATTCCATTTTCAAATGCTGCCTTTACTTCTGCACGGTCCTTATGATTCTCCAGTTCCTCGTTTCCCGTTTCCGTATCATAAAGAACCGCTCCGTCCGTATCAATCCAGGTCAGGCGGTAATGATCGGACTGTAACTGTTCTAAATAATCTACTCCATCCTTTGTAACGGAAACAGCTGCAAGATTCAGCTCATCCGTCAACTGTCCCTTCTGACCCCTTCTAGCATTTAAGCCTGCCCCGGTGCTCTGCAAAGAGCCCGGGGCAGGCTTTTTTGCTG
>USDI01000061.1 GCA_900553305.1 uncultured Lachnospiraceae bacterium | reverse complement strand
TAACCGGGCACACCAAGCACATCCCGTTCCGGTCCCATTTCATATGCATTCCAATGAGAGATTTCACTCCGGTACATCTGAAAACCATCGTGATGCTCTGCCACCGGAACTACATAATTAGCTCCTGCTTCTTTAAACAGCTCTGCCCATTCATCCGGATTGAATTTTTCTGCCTTAAACATGGGAATGAAATCCTTATAACCGAAATTCTTATGTTCACCGTACGTCTTTATATGATGCTCATACTCCGGAGAACCTTGGATATACATATTTCTGGAATACCATTCACTTGAGAATGCCGGAACACTATAGATCCCCCAGTGAATAAAAATACCAAACTTGGCATTGCGATACCACGTTGGCAGTTCATAAGCAGATAACGATTCCCACGTTGGCTTATATGGACCCTTCTCCAATACATCATCAATGATTTGAAGATATTTTTCTAATTGATACATATATCTACCTCTTTCATCTTCAGAACATCAAACCACAACACCCTTTTGTAACATGATATTGGCGTACAAAGCGCCTTCGCCTGTCGCAATGATTGCATATGCCTTCTTCGCCTCTTCATAAAATGCAAAGCGTTCAATCTGCCCAATGACTGCATCACCGCGTTCATCCTTCTGCCGGACGATTCTGCTGTATTCCTCCCAGATCGGTGTCTCTACCGCATCTCCGGGCATAACCTGCATGAGATTCACCGGATGCTCTATATAGGTATCCAATGGAAACAGTTCCAGAACCGCCTCAAGGATTTCACTGGTTCCATGACCGTCCATCCGGATGACAATTGCATCTTTTCCCATGGATTCTGCAGGGAAATTTCCATCCGCAATAACCAGTCTGTCACTATGCCCCATTTCGCATAAAACCTTCAATAACTCCGGTGATAAAATTTTAGGAATTCCTTTTAACATATAAACCTCTCTTCTTAATTCGTATTACGTCGTGATCACTCCGTTTTCGTCCCAGAGATCTTCCCAGCCTTTGGCACCTTCCCACAAAAATACCTGACCCTTCACCAGACGGCAGTTCCGGTCTTCCTGCCGGATTTCCTCCATCTCTTCGTCGGTCAGCGGATCACAGGTGGTACATTTCAGGTTGGAAATGTACTGGCTCTCCTTCACGGAAAACGGAATCGGTACCTGTCCGCGCTGAACTGCCCATTTCAGACAGATCACAGCAGGGTGCACCTTATGTGCTTTAGCCGCTTTTACCACAGCAGGGAGCTCCATGTCTGCCACATCCCCTGATGTTCTGTCTCTTTCCGGTCTGGACGGTGAGCCGATCGGACAGTATCCAATAGGAAGAATATGATGCTTACGTGCATAATCAAACAGCTCCGGCTGCTGGAAGGAAGGATGCAGCTCCATCTCAAGCACTGCCGGCTGTATCCTGCAGAGCGGAAGCACCTTTTCCAATTTGGGAATTGTCATATTGCTCATTCCGATGTAGCGGACAAGTCCCAGATCCACCAGTTCCTCACACTGTCTCCATACAGACATAAACTCCTCAAGTGAAAACGGTCTGGAATCCGGATTTCTCGCATCTCCGCTGCATCCCGGAGCATGATAGTTCGGGAATGGCCAGTGTACAAAATACAGGTCTATTGTTTCAAGTCCCAGATCCTTTAGACTCTTACGGCAGGATTCCATAACCTGTCCCTGCCCGTGCATATCATTCCAGACCTTGGAGGTAATGAATAAATCCTGTCTTTGTACCACTTTTTCTTCAAAAAGCCTGTGGAGCACCTGTCCGATCTTATCCTCATTCTGATATACAGAGGCACAGTCAATCAGCCGGTAGCCGTATTTCACCGCGCCATATACTGCTTCTGAAACAGCATCGGCACCGTATTTATCTGAACCGAAGGTTCCCAGTCCCACACAGGGAATTTTTTCACCACTGTATAATTCCCTGGTCGGAATTTTGCTTTGTTCCATCACATCAATCATTCTTTTCCTCCGCATGAATCATGAAATACAACAGCAACCTTGCCACACTGTCCGCCAGCCATAAGCCGGTATGCTTCGTCTGCCTGTTCAATCGGGAATTCATGGGTAATCAGATCCTCAGGATGAATGTTCCACCGGACCAGTCTCTCCACCAGCTCCTCCATTCTCCACAGTGAGGTTACCCAGGAGCCATAGATCGTCTTTTGTCCATGGATGATATCCGGACTTGGATTGAAGGTGCAGGTTCCGCCTTCTCCTACGAATGCGATTTTGCCCCATTCTCTGGTCGCACGTATTGCAAGCTGTCTTCCTGCATCGTTTGCGGAAGCATCAATGGCTCTTTCAACACCCTTGCCATCTGTAACCTCCAGAATCTTTTCTAATGTATCCTCTCCCGGTTTAAACACATAATCGGCAAGTCCCAGCTTCTTTGCAAGATCAATCCGGTAATCGTTCATTTCAACACCGATCAGCTTATTGGCTCCCAATGCCTTGGCAAGCATCAAAGCTGCCAGTCCTACCGGCCCAAGTCCTGTGACTAAAACCGCATCATTTCCACAGATACCGATTTTTTCGATTGCTTCATATACGGTACCAAATCCACAGGCTACCTGTGCTCCATCCTTATAGGTCAGCTCATCCGGCAATGCTATGAGGTCTTTTTCCTCTGCAAGAATATAGGGTGCCATTCCGCCATTACGCTGCCAGCCATAGGCCTGACGGAATCTGCTCTTACAGGAAATGTAATATCCTCTTCTGCAGTCATTACAGACACCGCAGCCTGATATATGATATACAATAACACGGTCGCCCTTTTTAAAGCGCTTTAGTCCTTCTCCTTCTTCTACAATAATACCGCAGGGCTCATGTCCGGCAACCATACCGGGAATATAGCCTTCCGGTCCTTTCCCTGTATGTTCCCTGTAAATACACCGGATATCACTGCCACAAATGGTTGTCGCTTTTGTTTTAATTAAAACCTGTCCATGTCCCGGTGTCGGAATTTCAAAATCCTTTAATTCTACAGTGCTGTTTCCCGGAAGAACAGCTCCCTTCATCAACATTTTCACTGCCATAATCATACCTTCTTTCTTCATTTAACATGTATGCCACTTTTGTTCCCTCTGTTACGGATCTGATACTTTCTGATATCTGCTCGCTGTTTCAAATAAAGTATTTTATACTGTAATTATAAGCTCCTCACATAAAAATATTAGTGTCATATCTGCCGTTTTTCGCAAAAATATGTCGTATTATTATAACTTTCATGATATAATATTAATGTTCCGCAATAATCAGGATCAGATGCTTTAAACTTCAGACTGTAATCGCTCAGCCACATCATCCATAAGCTGCCAGACAATGCAGACTGGCTGAAAATATAAGAAGGTGTAACTCCATGAAAACCTCATATCATGATATTGATATCCATTTTTCAGTTGAAAATGTAAAGATCCACGCGTTGAATATTGTATTTGAGCTTTTTACCAGGACGATTCCCACCCATAGCCATGGGAATCACTGTTACGAAATCCATTATATTCCGGCCGGTTATGGGAAGCTGGTCGCAAATGGGCAGTATTATGACATACTCTTTTTGTCACCGGTCCCCACATTGAGCATGCCCAGACACCGCTTCAGTCAGATCCCATGCAGGAATATTGTGTTTATTTAAAAATACGAAGCCAGTCTGCCGGAACAAAGAACACACCTGTCATCAGCGCTTTTACCTCTACTCCCTTCTGGATCGGCATGGATACCCAGGGAATGGAGGCTCTGATGAAACAGCTTTTTTATGAACTGGGGCACTCCTATACAGGACAGCAGGATCTGATCCGGATTCTTTTATCCCAGCTGCTGATTTACACTGTCCGTAATTATGAAGATCGCCCTGTTTCCAATCTGTTTCTTTCGCACAACAGCATGGCTGACTCCAAATCTGTTATTATTGACGAATATTTTCTCTATGAATACCAGACCCTGTCTTTAGAAGGATTGTCCCAGAGACTGAACTTAAGTGCAAGACAGACGCAGCGGCTTCTGATGGAACACTACGGGAAATCCTTCCAACAGAAAAAGGCCGAAGCCAGAATGTCCGTTGCCGCCATTCTGCTCTCCGACCAATCCTTAAGTATCACAGATATTGCAGAAAACCTGGGATACTCCTCTATTGAACACTTTTCTTCCTCCTTCCGGAGATTCTACAACACAAGTCCCCGGGAATTCCGGAAGCACCTGTCATAGTTATGGGTAATCATTCACCGTCCTATGCCAGTTCAAAGGAACGCAGACTCGGTGTTCCATCTCCCCGGTAAGTCAGGTAAATTGCCTGTACGCCATCCGGTATGGAAACCGGTGCCGTATATTTTTCCCAGACATTCGTATTCTGTACCGGAAGCTTTGCAAGTACCTCTCCGTTCCATGACGTTTTCACCTCAAAGAAGCCATTTCCATAGCCTCTCACCCAAATACTGATCTCATGGATATCCTCACACAGGAAGTATTTAAAGCCCACTGTAGCTGAGTCCGTAAAATTGGCGATATATCCCGGCTCCGTATAGAGGGAGCTTCAAAGAACTCATGTCCCTCAAATCCGGTTCCTGCACTGTATTCACAGCCGGGTGCCACACGCTGTGGCACCTTTTTAATGGTCAGCCATTCTTATCAGCAAGAAATCAGCATAAAACAGGATTCCATTCCGTTTTCCCTGATGCCAGCATAATTTCGTCGGCGGTATCGCCATAACGGATCACCCGTTTCATCGGATTCTCTGCCTCGATCACACAGCGTTCAAGATGTCCGTCTTTCCATTCCATGGAAACGCTTCCGCCCCCTGCAATTCTCAGACCTTTTACGCTTCCATCCTTCCATGCCCCGGGCAGAGCTGGCAGTAGTCTGACCGATTCTTCGTCTGACTGCAGAAGCATCTCTGCAATACCGGATACCACGCCAAAGTTCCCATCAATCTGAAATGGCGGGTGCCGGTCAAACAAATTAGAATATGTTGATTGTTCCAGCATTAATTCTATATTATGATAAGCGGACTCTCCATCATGCAGTCTTGCATAGAAATTAATAATCCATGCCCTGCTCCATCCCGTATGTCCGCCACCTAAGCGAAGCCGCGTCTCCAGTGTCTTTTTGGCAGCCTCTGCAAGCTCCGGGGTTTTATCCACAGATATCTGACGGGACGGATACAGTCCGTACAGATGAGAGATATGTCTGTGTCCCGGCTCACATTCCTCATACTCTTCCATCCATTCCTTAATTCTTCCATCACTTCCAATCTGTGTCGGGGATAATTTTCCACAGGCATCCACGATCTTATCGATGAATTCCCCACAATTTTCCATGACTCCCATTTCCTTCAGATGTGCGGAAAAATCAGTTCCTTCCAGAATCTCTCCTGCTTTTATACACTGACTGAACAGATCCCTAAGGATCTGGTTATCCATTGTCACCCCATAACTGACCGCACCTTGCTGTCCATTCGGCAATCGATAGGTATTTTCGGGAGATACAGACGGGCACATCACCAGAACTCCGTCTTTTTCAACCAGAAAGTCCAGATAAAACAATGCTGCCTCCAGCATGACAGGGAAAATCTTTTTCAGGAACTCACGGTCACCGGTATATTCATAATGGGTCCAGAAATGTGTACACAGCCATGCAGGTCCCATCATCCAGTAAGTAGCTGAAATACAGATATCCTGCGGAGCGGTATCACCGAAGGCATCTGTGTTATGATGCATCGTCCATCCCCTGCAGCCATACATTTTTCTGGCAGTCTCCCTGCCGTTCTTTACAAGAGTCGGGATGAAATCAAGCAGGGCTTCATGACATTCGGACAGCCCGCATACCTCTGCCGGCCAATAATTCATCTCAGCATTAATATTCACTGTATATTTCGAATCCCACGGTGGGAGATACTCCTTGTTCCAGATTCCCTGCAGGTTGGCAGGAAGACCGCCTTTCCTGCTGCTTGCAATCAGCAGATATCTTCCATAATCAAACAGCAGCTTTGACAGTCCGGCATCCCCACCGACTGATCCTTTCAATCTCTCGTCTGTCGGAACTGCGTCCGCTTCCTCTTCTCCAAGCTGCAGGGATACTCTGTGATAAAGAGCCTGATAATCTGCAATATGTCTTTTCTTTACTTCCTCATAGTCCTTCGCACATGCCTCAAGCAGAATCGCTTCTGCTTTTTTAGCCAGATTCTCCCAAATCTGCTCTCCGGAACCATGCGTAGCTGTTCCATTCCTGATATCCTGAAAATCCGTGCAGGCTGTCAGATACAGTATAACCTCATCTGCTCCCTCCACGCAAAGATGTTCTCCTGTCACGAATACTCTTCCACCCTTTGCAACCGCTTTTAAAACAGTTGTAAAGTGTGTGCCACCTTCTCCCAGACCTCCATACAGAAAGATTGTATCTTTGGAAAGTTTCCCGACTCCATCCAGGAATCGGTCTCTCTCCAGTCTCGCCCGCAGACTGATCATGCCCGCTGCATCTGCTGCAAACCGGATCACCATACAATCTTCCGGTTTCGAGACAAACACTTCCCGTTCATAACGCACATCTCCCTGTAAAAAGGAAGCTCTGCATATGGCTTGCTCCAGATCCAGTTCACGGACAAACTCCTTACATTCCTGCTCTGTATCCAGATCCGATATCAGATATAAATCTCCCAGTGTCTGATATGTCCGCTGTGTACTGGGACATCCGGAAAGTGCCGTCGGCATCAGTTTTTCCGCCTGTTCAATCTCTCCGCCAAATATCAGTTCCCTGATTTTTTCAAGATTTCCTAAAGCATCCGGATTATTCCGGTCCAACGGCTTTCCATACCATATGCTTTCCTCATTTAACTGTATTCTCTCATAATCCGTTCTGCCGAATACCATTCCTCCCAGCCGTCCGTTTCCAACCGGAAGCGCTTCCTCCCACTCCCAGAACCCGGCTGGCTGCCGATACCACAATCTGCTCATCCTTGTTTTCCTCCCATTCCCTTCCTGTCTCTCTATGGTTTCAGTTCATATTCTTCTGTTACAGAAGCTTCAAAAGAAAATCCTGTTTCTGTTCCGGTAACTTTGACTGCCTTCCCTTTGCAGATAACGGACAGTTCCTTTCCGACCACGTTAATTATGCCGTCACTTCCCGGTCTTATCACGGCACTGGTCAGGCTGCTGTTTTCCCAATACAGATCAACCTCATGCCCACCCCTGGCAAGAAGCCCTCTGCAGCTTCCCTTCTTCCAGGATACCGGCAGTGCCGGAAGGAAATCCAATCCCAGATGGCTTTGCAGCAGACATTCGGCTATTCCTGCAGCAGCGCCCAGATTTCCATCAATCTGGAAAACATAGCCTGCATTTAATAAGCTGCTGGAAGTGGAATCGGTCAGCATCCGGCGTATATATTGGTCTGCACTCCTTCCATCTTTGAAACGGGCATCAAGACAGATCTGCCATGCCAAAGGCCAACCGTTTTGTCCTGCTCCGTGATCCCTGCGTCGTTTTAATGAAATTTTTGCCGCCTCCATCAATTCCTTCGTGTCTTTCCAATTAATGGAACAGCCCGGATAAACCGCATACAGGTGAGACACATGCCCCATTCCCGGACACTGCTCTTTATAATCCTGCTTCCATTCCATAAGCTGCCCCTCAGAACCAATCTGATCCTTCGGAAGTTTTGCTATCATTGTTTTTAAAGTTTCTCCATATTCCAGATCAATTTCCAGAATTCTCTGGATTTCAATACATGCTCCGAAAAATTCACGCAGCAGCTGATTGTCCATTGCCGGACTTACGCACAGCGGCGTATCGGTACCATCCGGAAGATAATAGCGGTTCTCCGGTGAGATTGCCGGACAGGTAAGAAGCTGTCCATCTACCTCTATTAAAAAATCTTCATAGAACAGCGCTATATCCTTAAGAACCGGATACATCCGCTCCAATACGTCCTTGTCACCGGTGTAAAGATAGTGTTCCCACACATGCATTCCCATCCATGCTCCACCCATTACCCATGGTGTAGATGCCATATAGACATCCTGCGGTGCACAGTCGCCGTAATAATCTGTGTTATGATGGCAAACCATTCCTCTCATACCGTACATTACTTCCGCCGTCTTTTTCCCCGGCTCATGCATCGTCTCAAGCAAATCCAGAACCGGCTCGTGAAGCCTTGTCAGATTTCCTGTCCAGGACAGCCAGTAATTCATCTGAAGATTAATATTGATGGTATATTTACTATCCCACATAGGCATAAACTCAGCATTCCAGATTCCCTGGAGATTTAACGGTGCACTATCCTGTCTGCTTCCTGATACAATCAGATAACGGCCAAACTGGAAATACAGTGCCGCCAGCGCCGGGTCTTCCCTTCCATCCCGCAGTGCACAAAGCCTCTGCTCCAGATTTCCCTGCGCCGGTTTTCCCAGATCCAGCTGGCATTTCTCCATAAGTGCCGAAAAATCCCTGATATGCTCTTCCTTCAGGCTCTGATATCCTTTTTTCTGTGCAGCATCCAGCACCTTTATTACCTCGGTACGGGGATCGGCATAACGGTTGGATGTGGCAGTTGTCAGATAAATGATTACTTCACTGCAGTCATCAGCTGTCAGCTGGGATACCGGATTCATAAGTTTTCCGTCACATTCTACCCGGAATGCCGCCGCAAACTGCACTCCTGCATCATTGCCTGCCATTAAAAACGTATGATCATCAATGGTTCTTGAAAAGTCCACCCGTGTTCCCGGCCATCCGCCTCCTTTGGTCTTCATGCCGGGTCGGCGGTCGTCCTCAATATACGCATCGGATACAACGACACGATCCAGTTTCAACTCCAGGCGGATTGCCTGAAAAGCATCGGATGTAAGTCGGATGCAAAGCACGCCGGCCGGATTGCTGATGAACATCTCTCTATGATAGGAAACACCTTCCAATTTATGATCTATCTCAAGAATCCCCGTCATCAGATCCAGATCCATACGATACTTTTCCGGCTTCGGCGACTCTGATCTTCCCCCCATGGCAAACGGCATCTTCTGATTCAAAGCCATGCTTAATTGCCCAAGGAAGGTGTAAGGACGCTGTGAATAAGGCACCCCTGCCATATATTGCGCAATCAGTTCCTCCGCTTCATGCATTTTCCCATCCAGAATCAATCTGCGGATTTCCGGGAGTTTTTGCCGGTATGCCGGATTATTGCGATCCATGGCAAGACCATACCATAAAGAGTCATCATTCAGTGTAATCCGATCCATATCGGTCTCGCCATAAACCATTGCGCCCAGCCGTCCGTTTCCCAGCGGCAGTGCATCCCCCCATCTTTTTGCAGGGTTGTCATAATACATATGATAATTGTGTCCCATAGAAATCTCCTCTCTCTCAGAAAAGCAAGGTAAAAAACAAAACAAAGAAAAAAATACTGTATACCAGTACCGTCAGCAGAACCATCAACAGCATTGAAATCCCGCATGGGTTTAAGCCATTGAAAAATCCCGTCACTGCCAGCCGGCTCTTTGAAATTTTAATGCTTTCTTTCTCTCCGGCAAGCTCTTCTATTATATCCTTCCAGGATCCCTGTGCTTCTCCGCTTTCCAGCATTCCGACTGTACCGTTCACAATTTTCTCCGCTCTGCCTTCTGACAGCTCTCGCAGGCTCCTGTCACAAACAAAACCAGTGTCGTATCCTCTTCCCCGATCTCACTGACCTCACGATAAAATGCCGTATCTTTTTCCGGCTCAATATTCATTATTTATCCGGCTATATTCATAATTTCACATGTTTTACAGAAGCATTCTGATTTCTGTACGGAAGCTGCCAAGCTGTACATTCTCTATCACAAGTTCTGCGTTTCCCTGTTCATAGCCGCTCCGGATCACAGCCGTGGCTCTTCCCCTGAAAGAATGTGTTTCGGGAAGCGTATAGTTGTCCTCAGTCACAGGATTTGCGCTTCCAAAGCCGGACAGCTCTCCCACTCCAGAGAAAACTGCCTTCAGAGGGATCTGCGCATCCGTTACCAGCAGACCATTCTGATCCAGAATCTCAATCTGCACAAAGACTACATCATGTCCATCCGCATGAAGCTCCTTCTTCTCCGGTATCAGACGGATTTCTGCCGGTTCTCCGGTTGTTGCCAGCCGGTCCCTGCTGACTTCTTTTCCATCCGTATAGCTTACCGCTTCGAGTACACCCTTTTCATAAGGAAGCACAAACCGGACTGAATTCGGCAAAGTGCCGTCTTTCTGAACCGTCTTTTTCCCAACAGACACTCCATTCAACAGCAGTTCTACTTCCTCTGCGCCTGAAAAAGCTATAACCTCGACCGGTTTTCCTTCAAATCCTGTATAATTCCAGCATTTACGTGCATCCGTAAACCCCCACATACTGATCACTTCTGCCTTACCATAAATCAGCGGCTGCATAGAATACAGATATGTCTTTTCACTTCCCCATACCACACTGCGGTAATCTCCCTGGGGCTTCCGGATACCTGTTATATCAAAATCGGCATCATTGGCAAGCCGCCACGGGTAACAGGTAGTAGACGGAGGCATGACCGCCCACGGTCCTTTTTTGACAAGCGGATCCGTTTCATCTACAAACAGGGATTTTCCGATTCCGGCTTCTCCGATATAATCCCATGCTGTCCAGGTAAAGTCTCCGATCACATAAGGAAGCTTTTCTACTACCGGCCATCGGAATCCAATTTCCCTCGGAAAATTTTCAGACCCCAGAATGACACGTTCCGGGTAAAGCTCATGATCCCGTTCATGTGGTCTACAGGAAATGAAATACC
>USDI01000060.1 GCA_900553305.1 uncultured Lachnospiraceae bacterium | reverse complement strand
GGAATGCCCTAAATCTTATTCCAGATGATTCTTCCTTCCATTTTATTCTTTGCCCTTACCGATACACCTGTAAAGTTCCGTAATAAACCGCAATTCTTCCTTTATCCTGTACGAAGGATGCAACGTCATCGGGAGCATATCGCAGCAGATAATAGTCCATATCGTGAAGAATATAATAAATTTCCTTAATATATGTGACGTCATGCGTTTCTTTTGCCTGGCGCGTGTTCTCAATCAACTGATCCAGATCTGCGGTAAGCATATCGTTCTTAAGCAGTCCCTTCATCTCTTCCATCAGAGCGATAAAGTTATCCGCATCAAAACGGTTGTAGGTATATACCGGCTGGCCGTGCTCTTCCTCATATTGCTGATAAGCCTTCCAGTAAGAATCCATATCCGTTATCTCTTCGGCATTCTGTGAATACTCCTTCCAGGCGTCCACTCCCTCCTGCTCCAGCGAATAACCAATCTGGATGTCACCTTTCTGGTCAACATAATTCCAGTAAAGATCCTCCGGGTCTGCCATTCTTTCAAACAACCGGTCATACAGAAAACTATATTCCATTGCCAGATTAGCAACCTTAATATTCTCGGTAAGCCGCTCAATATCCTCTTCCGACATTCCCTGAAGGCAGGCATTCCGCCGTTCCAGAACGGTTTCTTTTGAAGGAACGTCAGCACCTTCTTCGAGCAGATCTTCGGCAGTTCCTTTCAGCAATTCCTCTGCCCCACTCTTTGGTCCAACCCACACGGTCTGTAAAATCTCTTCAAAGGCAGGCTCCAGTACCTTCCAATCCTCCAGAGACGGACTTGCTGTAATCAGATACGTTCCGCCACTTACATCATTTTCCGGATGATTCAATGTAATCGTCAGCCACAACGACGAATCCAGTTCTTCTTTATATCTCCATCCTGTAATCCCATTCTCCAGCTTCAGTTCGTCTATCGTCACGCCGGTTCCACACATACCAAACGATGGTTGGTATCCCAGTACGAAGATATCCTCCGGATAATCCTTCTGCCAGAAACGGATCGCACAGGAATACAGATTATCCTCTTTTTCCAGATCCTCTTCTGATAAAATCTGGTACTCCCAGTCGGTAGGCAGACCAATCGAAAGATAAAACTCATCCGAACGGTAAGCAACATTTCTTGATATACTTTCCGCATCTTCACCGGCTGCTTCCTGCCTGTCTCCGGAAAGTGTTGTCCCGTCTGCATCCGTTTCTTCCACGGTCTGCTTTTCCTCTTCCTGCACCATCGAATCGTTTTTTGTTGCATCCGTACTCTTCGTATCCTCTGCAGGATTGGAAGAATTTCCGCATGCTGTCAACATGCAGATTGAAGTTATTACTGCCAGCATCGAGAGCAAAATCTTTCTCTTCATCACAGTCTCCTTTCCGCGAATACTATAACCTTACCGTTATGCCAATCCCCGGACTTCCTTGAGCATCTTCCATATCTAAAGTGCCAGAATATCCTGTACCAGTTCATTTACTTCTTCGTCTGTCGTGGACCAGCTTGTACAGAAGCGCACCACGCTACGTCCGTCCGGCAGCACTCCATCCAGCTCAAAAATATATTTCTGCGAAAGCTTCTCTTCCTGTTCTTTCGATAAAATCACAAACTGCTGGTTCGTATAGCTTCCCATGTATTCCGGAATCTCTTTCTTATGAAAGGCTTCCTTAATCCGCATTGCCTGCTCATCTGCCTTTTTTGTAATTGAAAAATAGGTTCCATCCTTCAAAAGCGTGTAGAATTGCAATCCAAGCAGCCATCCCTTTGCAAGAACTGCGCCATTCTGTTTCATATAGGTTTTAAAATGACGCTTCAGTTCCTCATTCACCAGAATAACAGCTTCCCCGAACATCGCACCGCACTTGGTTCCTCCAATATAAAACACATCCGTAAGCTCTGCCAGATCCTTTAAGGTTACATCATTCACCGATGCGCCCAGTCCGTATCCCATTCTCGCGCCATCCACGAACAGATACATTCCGTATTCCTTACATACCCGGTGAAGCTCCTGTAATTCTTTTAACGAATAAATCGTTCCATATTCCGTTGGAAATGAAATATATACCAATTTCGGTTCGGTCAGATATTCTGCCTCTCCGTGCTCAAAATAGGAAGAAGCACATTCCCGCACCTGCTGCGCCGTGATCTTTCCTTCCGTTGACGGAAGTTCAATAATCTTATGTCCGGTGTTTTCAATGGAACCGGCTTCATGACAATTGATATGTCCTGTTTTCGGACAAACGACACTCTGGATCGAATTCAGTGCAGCGGCACACACCACAAAATTCGCCTGTGTTGCTCCCGGGAAAAAATATATGGCTGGATCTTCCCTGCCAATCAGCTTCTTAATCTCTTCAGCAGCTTTCGTACACCATTCATCTGCTCCATACCCCGGATAATTGGTCGCCTGATCGGCCTTCATTGCTTCATAAATACTCTCATGCGCGGCATGGTTGTAATCATTATTAAATCGTATCATCTCTTGTCTCCTCTCCTCCCTTTATACATACCATACCACATAACCCCCACTAAAAAAATAGTAAAGTTTACCCTGTGCAGGACAACAAAAAAGAAAAAACAGATATTGCCTGACACAATATCTGTCTTCCTTTATAAACAACAAATCCTGTATATTCTTCCTTATCTGCAGCTAAGCAAGATCTGCTTTACATCAGAAACGTCCAGCTTAACATATGCCCTTGAAGCAATTCCACTTGTCCTTACTGCTTCTGATGCCATTTCATCAAACAGTTCCTCCGGTACGCCCGCCTCAGAAAGTGTTGCCGGCATTCCAAGTGACTGATTGAACGCTCTGACCCTTTGGATTCCAAGCTCAGCCGCTTTCCGGTTATCAGCCTCTTCTACCCCAAATACCTCTCTTGCAAATCTTGCAAAACGGGGGGCCGTCGTGTCCGATAATACGTAGCTCATCCATGCCGGTGTCAGTACCGCCAGTCCTACTCCGTGTGTGATATCATAATAGGCACTGATTACATGCTCGATCGGATGAACACTCCAGGCACCACCCTTTCCGACGGTAAGCAGATGATTCAGCGCTACTGTGGATGACCACATCAAATTGGAACGCGCCTCGTAATTTTCCGGCTCATCCATTGCCTTACGGGCATATTTTACTACTGTTTTCATTACCGCTTCACTGAGCACATCCGTGATATATGCTTCATCATTTGGCTGGAAATACTGCTCCATTACATGTGACAATATATCAACTGCCCCGGCTGCTGTCTGGCTCGAAGGCAATGTGTATAAATAGGTCGGATCACAGATCGATAACACGGGGTATAAAAGAGGATGATTGATCTCCAGCTTCTCATGTGTCTGCTCATTACTGATTACCGCTCCGGAATTCATTTCCGAACCGGTCGCACAGATCGTAAGAACTACCGCAACCGGAAGCGCCTTTTTCACAAGGCTTCTGTCCTTAACCAGATCCCATGGCTCCCCATCATAGCAGGCTGCCGCCGCAATATGCTTGGATGCATCAATGGTGCTCCCGCCTCCGACAGCCAGTATGACCTGTATTCCCTTTTCTTTACAGATGGCAGCCCCTTTTTCCACAGAAGTGAGCTTTGGATTCGGCTCGATTCCCGGAAGCTCTGATATCTCAAAGTCTGCAAGCAGCTCCCTGATTTTATCATAGAGGCCACTCCTTTTGATGCTTCCGCCACCATAAACAAGCAGAACCTTGTTTCCATATTTTGCTAATTCTGCAGGCAGGCACTGTACCTGATCCTTACCAAATCTGATATCTGTTGGTATATGAAATGTGAAATTATTCATAAGATCTCCTTTCTCTGCTGAAATCATAAAGTTTAAGCACCTGTCTGTTCAGAACTTCATTCATAAAAACCACTGTCAACGTAACCTTCGTTTACTCATGAAGTTCTGAATAGTTACACAGCTTTCTAAATCTTGGCCTTATACCGGTCATAATGTAATTCCCCAAGATCCACATCCGTTTTTCCTGTCACAATAAGCTTTGCAAGCTGCTCTCCGACTGCAGGTGCAATTCCAAAGCCGTGGCCGTTAAAGGCACATGCCACATACAATCCCGGAATTTCATCCACTGTTCCAAGAGATGGTACGCCATCTGAGGAGGCATCCATCCATCCTGCCCAGGTACGCACAATCTTGGCATTGGCAAGATCCGGGAAGTATTTCATGATTCCGCGGCAGATACAGGGCGCTGTTTTAGAGGAGTTTACCGGTGTTCCATTATCCTTATTGTATCTCTCTAAGCCTGAGGATCCTCCGAATACGAATGAGCCATGCTTTGTCTGATGTCCGTAGAAGTCCGCCTCCGCAGTACCAAGCATCTGGTCAAACATATGAGGCTGCGCTTCGGTTACCAGACATTCCAGCAGCGAGTTGGTCATCGGAATGTCGATCCCCACTGTTGTAAGAATCTCTCTCGAATCAAGACCGGCTGCAACAAGCACGTTCTCACCTTCATAAACATGATTGGGAGTGATGACCTGTCTTATTTTCCCTTTTATCACCTTAAGCTCTGTTACAGGCTCTCCTGTTATAAATGTCACACCGAGCCTTCTTGCCATTTTATAATAGCCCAGTGTGGTCGTGAGCGGATTGGCATGTCCGTCGGTAGGACACCAGCTGGCACAGATTACCTCATCAGACAAATACGGGTTGATCGCCCTGACCTCATCTCCATCGATCATCCGGACATCCAGTCCGACATTTCTTGCGCTGTCTGCAAGCCTTATAAGAATCTCCCTGTGCTTTTCTGTCTTACCAAGCCGGAGATTTCCATCCTGATGATATTCACAGTCTACCTCCAGTTCCTCAGATAATGTCGGCCACAGATTCCTGATTCCATACATAACAAGCGGAAGCTCCCTGACATCTCTTCCCGATTGTCTTACTCCTCCGCCATTTCGTGATGAACCACCATTTCCGATATGGTCCGAGCCTTCCAGGACGATTACCTCAATTCCCATTTTTGCCAGATAATACGCTGTGGCACATCCGATGATTCCACCACCGATAATTACGACCTCTGCTCTTGTCTTCATACTATCCGTCCTCCCTTTCGTCCGGTGCCTCATTTGCAAATATCTTCATTTCAATCGGACGCATCGGCACCCTGCTTGTTGCCGGTTCAAGCTCTGCCGGGGAAACTCCAAGCTCTCTTGCCACAATCCCCTTGACAAGCCTGCTGCAGGTCTGTCCCTGGCAAAGTCCCATACCTGTTCTTAAGTACCTCCTGATCTCTGTGAGCGTCCACATTCCATCATGTACGGCCTTTCGGATTTCTCCCTTAGTGATCTCCTCACAGCGGCAGATTAACATATCATCATCCGGTCCCGGAACAAAGGGACCGATATCCCTTGATCTATCATTTACTGAATTCATAGTACACTCCTCCTAAACTGCCTTAAAAAATCTTGCCTTCATCGCATATTCCTTAGGAACTCTCATTGTTAATAGGCTGGTCTTGTCAAATGCCTTAAGACTCTTCACGGAAACCACCTCAGCATCGCATATGACCTTTCCGTCTCTTCCAAGTCCTTTTCCCTTAGTACCCTCCTCCGGTAATGGTAAGAATTCATAGGGAAGCGTCACTGTTGCCGTGCCGTCTCCACAATCCTCATCCACAAGAAAGATTGCCTGACCGGAACAGCTCGCCACACACATTCCACAGTTGATACAATCCGCCCCTTCCACTGCGATGGGAAGAGAGGTAATGTTTGCTCCAATCGAGATACACCCTTTCTTACAGGCATCCTGACACGGATTACAGGGGATATTCTGCGTACACTCTATAACCGGATGTACTCCTGACCTGTGCGTTACTCCCGGGAACCGGTCTATTTCCTCATCTGCGACATAGCCATGCAGCAATAAATTCTGTGAAATTGCAATTCCTTCCTCGGTCTGTTCAATTGCCTTTCCTCTGTTCTTTGGTGCAAACATTCCCTGTCTGAGTCCGTCAAGTGCATGATCGAGTGCTGCAAGCTCTGTATCCAGTTCCTTCTTTTCTATATATCCGAGATATTCCGCTGCTACAATTCCTGCCATACGTCCTTCGATCATTGCCGATGAGGCCTCTTCGATTCCGGATACATCTCCTGCGACAAATACTCCCGGAAGGGATGTTCTTCCATACTCATCACAGATGGGTACCTGGCCTCCGCGTTTTGGATTGTCCTCCATCTTACAGCCTGCCATCTTCAAAAGCTGTGACATGGGCGAAAGTCCGACCGCAAGACAAATGGTATCTACATCAAAATGCTTTTCCGTACCGGGAATAAACTGAAATTTACTGTCTACCTCTGCAATGGTGACTCCGGTCACGCATTCCTCTCCCTCTGCCTTTACAATCGTATGGGATAAATAAAACGGTACCCCGGTACGTGCCACCTTTGCCGCATGCACACCATAACCGCCTACTCTTGGTGCAGCATCAACCAGTGCCACGACTTCGCATCCACACTGTTCAAGCTGGAAGGAAACGACAAGTCCTACATTTCCGGAGCCAAGCATTAAAACCTTTTTCCCCGGAAGAACACCATGAAGGTTCATCATTGTCTGCGCTGCTCCCGCACCGATAACTCCCGGTAAGGTCCAGCCCGGAAAAGTGACCATATTTTCAGCGGCACCGGTTGCAATAATGATTGCATTTCCCTTAAAATGCTCTATCTCACCGCCTCTTTTGACAACAACCTCCTTATCCTGATACAGACCAATCACGGTCGCATTCAGCACAACTTCGACTCCCGCTTCATCTGCCTCATCCAAAAGCTGCTGCCCGATGACAAAGCCTCTGACCTTAGCCCGGTGCTCCTTGGAGCCGAAAAACTTATGGATCTGTTTAAACAGCTGTCCTCCCGGTTTTTCATTTTCGTCAAAAATAGCTACCTTAAGTCCTCTCTTTGCAGCCTCGATCCCTGCCGATAATCCGGAAGGTCCGGCTCCTACTATGATCAAATCATATCTCTTCATGTCAATCTCCTTCCCCAGTCCTTTCGGTTACTGCTCATCAAACGGTTGATCCGATACCCCGTATTGGGTACGTACATCCATTCCCGCTGCAAGTGGTGTAATGCAGGTTCTGACATTGGGCTCACCGTTCACAACCATGACACAATCCGTACATCTTCCTATTGCACAGAAGATTCCTCTTGGCTTGTGTTCTTTCTGGGTATATCTGTGCACCATCACACCTGCTGCCTTTAATGCTGCAGCGATTGGTTCCCCCTCATAGCCTTCGATCTCTTTTCCATCAAATGTAAACTTTACTAATTCACCCTTTTCCTGAACTCCAAGTATGGGGTGCTCCTTTATTCTCTCTGACATAATAGACCTCCTTTTGCTAACCTCTATCTACGCCAAATCCGGCTTTTCCCAAAGTCTGAGTTTCTGTCCCAGATGAAGCTCCATGGCTTTCTCATAACAACGCTTTCCCCATGCCACATCCTCAACCGGCATTCCTCCGACCGAGAAAATTACTACCTGCTCATCGGATTCTCTGCCTTTCCGCTTACCGGAAATAATATCTCCCAGATCATACATATCACTTTTTTCAATAAGTCCGTCATGGATCATATCGGTAAACTTGGAGCCTATGATGTTATTTGCCCCAAAGGACGGATACGGAAATTCCTCGGCCCAGGCTTCGTATAAAGCCGTATTGTCCACAACAAGCCGGCACTTGTCGGTGTCTGCCATATATCCTGCATCCAGCTCAAAGCAGCTGACTCCGATGATCAGGGCTCCCGGCCTGATCCATTCACCCTTTACAAGCGGATACGTGCTCGGATCGGTATTTCCTGAATTGGCAAAGGATATAACATCGGTACCCCTTACCAGCTCTTCCACTGTATCTACCGCCCGTATCACCGGAATATCGGGATATTTTAGTTTTGCATACTCCACAAAGGCATCCAGGGATTTCTGTCCCCTTCCTTTTACCTTGATTTCCCTGATATCAGGACACTCGGCCAGGATCGCAGCGAGTGATGTTTTTCCCATAACTCCCGGTCCGCAGATTCCACAGACTGCTGCATGCTTTGGTGCCAGATACCGTGCTCCTACCCCCGGTATTGCACCGGTCCTCATTGCACTTAAGATATTTGCAGACATCAGTGCAATGGGTGCACCTGTGTCCTTATCGTTTAACATTACGGTGAGAATGGAACGGGGAAGTCCTTTGCTCTTATTATTGCTGTTGCTTCCATACCATTTCATTCCTGCCAGATCATAAGAGCCTCCAATATAAGCCGGCATTGCCATAAACCTTCTGTCATCCCCTTCATCAAGCGGCATATTGGGAAACGGAGATTTCTTCGGAAAGGATACCTGACTTCCATGGGAATTATGATTTTCACCACCCATCACATAATCTCCCACATTCAGGCACTTGATTACCTCCTCCATGGCATCAATACATGCCGACATGTCTTTTACACCAGCCTTTATCATGTCTTCCTCTGACAAAAAAACAAAGTCAATTTCTGGATATGCCATATCTGATTCCTCCTATCGTGATTTAATTTCCTTCTAAAATAAAGAGTTTGCCTGCGGACTCTTCGCACGCGAGCAGTGTTGCAAAGCAACTAATTTCTTATAAAGTAAAACAACGGAACTGATCTAATGCGTCAGCTCCGTTGCTTTTGATGTACTTACTTTACTTCAAAAATCATACCTGTTCAATTACCACGTTTTGCCAATTTTCTACTACTTTCAGGTTATATCTAATACTTTTTAATTATGAAACCATACTACTATCTGTATGTAACAGCCGGTAACTGCTGGGTAATACAGTGAATATTTCCTCCACCAAATACGATTTCCCTGGTTCTGACTCCTACCACTTCCCTGTCTGGATAGATCGCCTTAAGCTGTGAAATCGCAAGTGCGTCATTCCCGTCATCGTATTGGGGTACAATCACCTGATGTCTGCCCGGATTTTACTTCATGTACGGTGCATCCCAGAGATTTAAGGATGTGCCAAGACCTTTTTTCATGGCTCTCTGGTAACAATCGTATCCCCAGGACAGATCTTCTAACGGCATACCACCGATCGAGCACATCACAATTTCATCCTGTGACGTTCTGCCTTCGGATTTTCCATTTACAATATCGCACAGATTGATGACCTGCTCTCTTTGTACCTGTCCGGTCTTTACCAGATGTACGAAATGAATGCCCATGATTACCCATTCTCTTTTATTTCCAAACGCATCCACCGGTCCTCTTGCGATAAAATTATTCAGATACTTCTGATACATTCCATAATTGTCTACCACCATTGTGGTATTCTTAAAATCTTCATATTTCCGATAGAGGAAGGAACCCATACTGAATACCGTTGCTCCCTTTTTGAACCATTCCAACTTGAATTCTTCCATGTTTTCTTTGGTAACAGACATGGCTTCCGATACCACATCTGCATCACGACAGGCTTCCTCTAGGCTGTCACAGATCACAATCTCTTTTACCTGCGGATAGGTTTCCTCAATAAATTCCTTCATTGCAAGCGCTGTCTTTGACTTGGAAGAGCTTCCTCTTATTTTAATCTTTTTAATGTTCGGAAGTACTTCCATATAACACATCAGGGCACACTTATTGATAACGCCCGGTCCAAGCAGGGACAACACCTCGGAATCTTTATTGGCAAGATAAGTGGCTGCCATGGCCGGCATCGCTCCTGTCCGCATAGCGGACAGAAGGTTTGCCGACATAATCGCCTTAGGAGCTCCGGTATCGACATCGGACAGGGTTACCATCAGAATGGATCTGGGTAGCCCAAGAGCAGCATTGTGGCTGTTTGAGCCATAAAATTTCTGCCCTGCTATATGGAATCTTCCGCCTAAATATGCCGGCATTGCCATAAATCTTCTGTCCGGTCCGTCATCCAGGGGAAAGCCCTCGATATCGGATTTCTGTGGGAAGTTCATCTGCAGGCCATGCTCATCTGCATTGGGACCTCCCAGTAAGAAATCCTTTTTACCAAAAAGCTCCATGGTATCTCTCATTGTTTTTATACATCCTGCTGCATCCAGTACTCCGGCCTCTATCATGTCCTTTTCATTCAGATACAGAAAATCAATCTTTGGATAACCCATTTGCAATTCCTCACTTTTCTATTATTTTGAGTGAAGCCTTATTTCTTTAATTTCGTCCACATTTCATCATAGATTGCCAGAGTATCCGTATCGAGATAGCTGACAAACTCGCCGCTTGAAATCACCTCTGCCGGTACATTCTTTGCTTCATTCTTCACATAATCTTCTCCCATCAGTTCAAGTGCAGTCTTGTTCGGACACAGATAAGGGAAATCCTCAATATTCATCTTTGCAGCTTCTGCTGACAGCATGTAATTAATAAATTCCATTGCTGCATCATAATTTTTTGCCCCCTTGGGAATTGCCCAGTTATCAAGGAACACATAGGCGCCTTCTGTAGGATATACAATCTGGATATCCGGATTTTCATCCATGGCAAGCGCTGCCTCTGCCGACCACACCATTCCTACGGTACAATCCCCGGAAATGAGCGCTGATTTCGGAGAATCGGAATCATACAATTTTACATTATCCTTAAGCGTGAGCAGCTTTTCTTCCACCTGTGCCAGGGTATCCGGATCCGTCTCATTCATGGATAAGCCCATGGAACGCTCCGTCATTCCGATTACCGCTCTGTAGTCATCCAGGACAACCAGCTGTCCCTTCAAAGAAGGATCAAACAGATCTGCATAGGATGTAATTTCCTTGTCTACCTTTGAAGTGTTCACTGCAATACAGGCCACACCGCCCTCATACGGAACACTGTACACATTGCCGGGATCATAGCTTTCATCCAGATAAGCGGGATCGATATTGGACAGGTTGGTAAGCTTCTCCTTATCAAGCGCTTCCAGCTTATC